>NZ_CDRNDK010000536.1:0-3846 GCF_977012225.1 Planomonospora algeriensis
CTCCCGGGACAGGCCGTCCGCGGCCCCGCCGCACGGGCTCGCGGCGCGTCCGGCCGTCACGGGTCGAGGTCGTCCGCGGCGCGCTCGGCGAAGATCCGCATCGCCTTGACGGTGATCGGGCCGGGGGCGGCCGGGAGCACGGTCCCGTCGACCGTCCGGATCGGCTGGACGTCCCGGGTGGTCGAGGTCAGGAACGCCTCCTCGGCCTCGTGCAGCGCCGAGAGCGGGACGTCCTCCTCCACCCCGCCGCACCACTCCAGGGTGAGCGCGCGGGTGACGCCCGCCAGGCAGCCGGCGGCGAGGGTGGGAGTGATCAGCCGTCCCTCGCGCACGATGAAGACGTTGCTGCCCGTGCCCTCGCAGAGGTTCCCTGCGGTGTTCCCGAAGATCGCCTCTCCGCCGCCCCTGGCCTTGGCGTGGAAGAGCGCCTTGGCGTTCTCGCCGTAGGAGGTGCTCTTCACCCCGGCCAGCGCGCCGTGCTCGTTGCGCGGCCAGGGCACCACGGCGACGTCCGCGGTGGCGGGGAAGGGCTTCTGCTCCGCGACGACGATCACGGTGGTGGGGCCCTGGTCGCCCCGGTCGGAGCCGAGCGGGCCCGGACCGCTGGTGTGGGTGATGCGGATCCGGCCCAGGGCCCAGGAGGGCGCCTGGGCCAGGCAGGCCCGCACCCCCTCGGCGATCGCGTCGGTGTCGGGCTCGGGCATCTCCATCCGCCGGGCGGAGAGCCGGAGCCGCTCCAGGTGACGGGTGAGCGCGAACGGGGTCCCGCCGACGCACTTGACGGTCTCGAACACGCCGTCGCCGACCATGAGCCCGTGGTCGAAGACCGAGACGACGGCCCGCGCCGGATCGGTCAGTCTCCCGTTGACCCACACGGGAACGTTCATTGCAGATCTCCTTCAGGGGTGGAGGCGAGCGCGATGAGCCGGGACGCCTTCAGCTCGGTTTCCTGCCATTCACGCCGCGGATCGCTTCCCCAGGTGATGCCCGCCCCCGTGCCGAAGCGGATCGTTCCGGACGAGAGCCAGAACGTGCGGATTCCCACGGCCAGCGACGCCCGGTGCCGATCGGCGTCGACCCAGCCCACCGCACCACAGTATGGCCCCCGCGGCTCGGGTTCGAGCTCCTCGATGATGCGCAGAGCGGAATATTTCGGTGCACCGGTCACCGAACCCGGAGGAAACGTCGCGGCGAACAGCTCCGGCCAGCCGGCCTCCGGCGCGAGGCGGGCCCGGACCGTGGAGACCAGGTGTACCAGGCCGGGGTGCTCCTCGACCTCGCACAGCGCCGGGACGCTCACCGAGCCCACCGCGGCGACCCGGCCCAGGTCGTTGCGGACCAGGTCGACGATCATCACGTTCTCCGCGTGGTCCTTGTCCAGCAGGTCCGCCGCGGTGGCCCCGGTCCCCTTGATCGGCCGGGACTCGATCACGTCGCCCTCCCGGGACAGGTAGAGCTCCGGCGAGGCCGAGACCACGCTCAGCCCCGGCAGGCCGATCGTGGCGGCGTAGGGCGCGGGGTTGCCCTCCGCGAGCCGCAGTGCCAGAGCCGCCGGGTCCGGGTCCCCGGTCAGCGGCGCGGTGAGCACCCGGCACAGGTTCGCCTGGTAGACGTCGCCGCGCTCGATCCGGCCGCGGATGCGGCGCACGCCCTCCTCGTAGGCGGCCCGGTCGAGCGAGCTGCGCCACTGCGACGGGTGCGGGCCCCGCCAGGGCCCGCGCGGCGCGGGCAGCGGAGCGGCCCGGACGTCGGCGAACCGGGCGCACGTGACCTTTCCCTCGTAATCGACCACGACGGCCCACCACCCCTGGCCGTCGAGCGCGGACAGGTCGGTGGTGACGTCGAGGAGCCGGGTGGCCAGGCGGCCGCCGACATGGGCGAACGAGTCGTGCACCCCTCCATTGTCCTCCCTGCCCCGTCTGCCCCGCCTGCCGCCGCAGGAGGCCCGCCGGCGCCCGGGCCGAGGGCCGGACACCGGGCGCCAGGCCCCGGCGCCAGGCCCCGGCGTCAAGCCAGGCGTCAGGCCAGGCGTCAGGCCAGGCGTCAGGTCAGGGGTCAGGTCAGGGGTCAGGTCAGGGGTCAGGTCAGGGGTCAGGTCAGGGGTCCGGTGACCGTCTCCGCGGCGGCGACGACCGCGCCGGTCGCGACCAGGCGGACCACCGCCTCGATCTCCGGGGCCAGGAAGCGGTCCGGGCCGGGGCCGGGGACCGCCTCGCGCAGGGCGGCCACCACGGCCCCGGTCGCGGGCGCGGGCCGGTGCGGCGCCCGCAGGCCGATCGCGCGGGCCGCGGTGAGGATCTCCACCGCGAGCACCCTGGTCAGCCCGTCCACCGCGCGGCGCAGCTTGCGGGCGGCCGACCAGCCCATGGAGACGTGGTCCTCCTGCATGGCGGAGCTCGGGATGGAGTCCACGCTGGCGGGAACCGCCAGGCGCTTGAGCTCGGAGACGATCGCGGCCTGGGTGTACTGGGCGATCATGTGGCCGGAGTCCACGCCGGGGTCGTCGGCGAGGAAGGCCGGCAGGCCGTGGCTGCGGGCGACGTCGAGCATGCGGTCGGTGCGCCGCTCGGAGATGCTCGCCAGGTCGGCGACCGCGATGGCCAGGAAGTCCAGCACGTAGCCGACGGGGGCGCCGTGGAAGTTGCCGTTGGACTCCACCCTGCCGTCGGCCAGGACCACCGGGTTGTCGATCGCGGAGGCGAGTTCGCGCATGGCGACCGAGGCGGCGTGCGCCAGGGTGTCGCGGGCCGCCCCGGCGACCTGCGGGGCGCACCGCAGCGAGTAGGCGTCCTGGACGCGGGTGCAGGTGCCGTCCCGGTGGCTGGCCATGATGCCCGACTCCGCGAGCAGCGCGCGGAGGTTGGCCGCGCTGGCGGCCTGGCCGGGGTGCGGGCGCAGGGCCTGCAGGTCGGCGGCGAAGACCCGGTCGGTGCCGAGCAGCGCCTCCACGCTCATGGCCGCGCGACGTCGGCGGTCGTGAACAGCCTCGCCAGGTCGTCCATCGCCAGGATCAGCATGCCCAGCATGCCGTCGGTGCCGTTGATGAGCGCGAGGCCCTCCTTGGCGGCCAGCTCGACCGGCTCGATGCCCGCCTGCTTGAGCGCCTCGGCCGCGCCGGTGAGATTCCCGGCGGCGTCGCGGACGACGCCCTCCCCCATGATCGTGAGCGCCACGTGGGAGAGCGGGGCGAGGTCTCCGGAGCAGCCCAGGCTGCCGTACTCGTGCACGACCGGGGTGATGTGCGCGTTGAGCAGGTCCGCGAGCACCTTCGCGGTCTTCGGCCGCACACCGGTGTGCCCGGTGGCCAGCGTGTGCAGGCGCAGCAGCATCAGCGCGCGGGTCACCTCGGCCTCCACCTCCGGGCCGGACCCGGCGGCGTGCGAGCGGACCAGCGAGCGCTGGAGCTGCGCCCGGAGCGAGGGGTCGATGTGCCGGGTGGCCAGCGCTCCGAAACCGGTCGACACCCCGTAGGCCGGGGTGGGGCTCTCGGCGAGCTCGTCGACGCGAGTGCGGGCCGCGGCCATCGCGGCCACGGCGTCGTCGGTGAGCCGTACGGCGGCGCCGCGTCTGGCGACGGCGACCACCTCGGCGAAGGTCAGCGGCTCGGGCCCGATGTTCACGACCACGTTGTCGCGCATGGTGTCACTCTCTCGCATTCGATGTAACCGGTGACCCCCATGCTAGGCCCTTACATTCCCCCTCCGGACGGCGCGAGGACGGAATCCCGGTTTGGGGAGTCGCCGCCTATTCGCTAGAGTTCTCTGCGTGAGACCGGCTCGCCCGGAAACACACGCGGAAGTGGCTCAGTGGTAGAGCATCACCTTGCCAAGGTGAGGGTCGCGGGTT
>NZ_CDRNDK010000537.1:0-3837 GCF_977012225.1 Planomonospora algeriensis
CGGGTGGGCGCGGATACACCTGGCGTGCTCACCTCAGCACTTCAAGATCAGTAGCAGTTGTAGAAGGCCCGCCATGCGTGGAACTCGGTCAGTTTCGCGTCAACGGCCGCGGACGGTGTCCATAGCGCGGAGAGCAGCGGCCACAGGCCGTAGTCACTGGTGAGGTACTCGGGCCAGCGCCCGGTCTGCGCACCGAGCAGGATCTCGTCGAGAACCGCCTGCTTGTCGACCGGGAGGAGGGGGCGGAGCCGTAGATTCTGCTCGCCTCGCCACAGTGAGGCGAGCAGGCCGTAGACGTCTTCGCCGGTGAGTTCGTCGCCGACGAGGAAGGCGTGCCGCCGTTGCATGTCCGACCAGCGGATCAGTTCCGCCTCCTCCGTGCTGATCGTTTCTGGAACGACCCTGGCGCGGATGTAGACGCGGTCCTTCTCCTGCCCCGGGAATTTCCAGGGTTCGTCGGTCCGGTCGAGGAGACCGAGGTCGATGAGGTCATCGACGACGGGGATCGGTGGATCGGGCAGAACCGCGATGATCTCGTCTGCGGAGACCTGGCTGGGGTGACCGAGTGCGGCCAGGTAGGTACGCCAGGCAGGTCCTCCATCGAGGAGGGCGGGTGAAAGCGTCCTGATGGTTCCCGCTCGGGGCATGTCGAGGGACAGCATTTGGGCGCGCTCGCCCCCATGCTCACTCATCCACGGCATTCCCGCTTGAAGGAGCCGGTTCACTGTCGTGATCAGCTCCTGCGGCGAGAGGGTGCTCAGCAGGGTGCGGACCGCGTTCGGCAGCGTGGGGTCGGGCACGCCGTCGACCGCGGTTTCCACGATCTCCCGCTCGGGGGTGGGGGCAGGGGAGAGGTCTATGAGATCACTCAAGCAGCGCTGGAGTGCGGCGACCGTGTCGGCGCCTTGGACTCCGAGTTTCTGCCAGCCCGCGGTAACAGGATTGACGATCTTCCCGTCTGGTCCCCGAGACGCTTTACGCCGCGCTCGGTTCTCCCGCCAGGCCGCCAGGGTCTCGGAACGAGATGATTGGCTGGGCAAAGAGGGTCCAAAGAGAACTAGGATTGACTGTGGTAAGATGATGAATTTTTCAAAATGCTATAAAATTGTAATATTTTAGTCCTTCCATGATATGCCCCAGATTGGCCTGCTCGGGGCATGGCGTGTTTGGTGATCGCTGAACCGTTTCCGTCCGGTGATGCCGGTCTGATGGGCCCGGGAAGCCCGGAGACCGGGACGGGTGCGGGCTCCTGGTGAGCGTCTACCGCTGAAGAGCCGATGTCTCGAGCGGAACCTCGGTGCTGTCGCACTTTTCTGGTGGTTCTTCTGCCGATCCACGCTCGGATCCGTCTGGGGATTCGCCGGTGCCCGCCGGAGCGAGTACTGCACCGATGGCGATGGCTGTGCCGGCTTGACATGTGTCACAGGTGACCGCTTGCCACGTACGGCAAGGGATGCCGGGCCCTACCGGCCATACGCTTCAGCCCCAGCGTGATCTCATCCCCTACCGGTCCGCCGTGGTGTTGGATACCGGTATCGAGGAGGAGATCGAGGTCCTTCTGTCTCTCAGTGTGACCCCGCCCGGCATCCGGAGGAGAACCCGCGATGAGCGCCGCTCAGATCCACCAGCTCAAGATCCAGCTGCAGGGGAGCAAACCGCCGATCTGGCGGCGGATCCAGGTGCCCGGCACGGTCACCCTCGCCGGCCTGCATCCGATGCTGCTGGCCGTGATGGGCTGGTACGGCGGACACATGTACGCCTTCCGGGTGGGTGATGAGCAGTACGGCGACCCCGACCCCGAGCTCGGTATGAAGGACGCCGGGCGGCTCACCCTGGCGGGAGCCGTACGCAGAGGGGGCGTGCAGCTGTCCCACGACTATGACTTCGGTGACGGCTGGGAGCACCAGATCACCGTGGAGAAGGTCCTCCCACCGGAGAAGGGCGTGACCTACCCGCGCTGCCTGACCGGTCGCCGTGCCTGCCCGCCGGAGGACTGCGGCGGTGTCTACGGCTTCTACACGTTCCTGGAAGCGCTCGCCGACCCGAAGCACCCGGAGCACGACTGGGCGGTGGAACGGGCGCCGCTCGACTACGATCCCGCCTGCTTCGACCTGGAGTGGGCCAACACCAGACTGGCCGATCCCGCGGCGCACCTCCTGCTGGACCTGTGGTAGGCGAGGATGTAGGGCGTGTCTCCTCGCGGGGTGAGGCACTGGAAGGGCTCAAACCGCCATAACGTCAGCCCTTCAACCTCAACTGCATCGGGCGATCAGGGAATGCGCCCGCCGCGACCTTTAAGGCATGGAAGTTAGTGACCCGGATCTGCTGTTGCCCATGCCGCGCCACCGTGATCGTCCATGCCATCGTTGTCCTACAGCTCATCGAAGAGAGCTGCTACTCAGGGCGAAAAAACTCTATGGTGATCGCAAAGGAAGCGCCCCGCGAGTTCAACTGGAGCATCCGGCCGAGAATTGCCGGATTATCATTCTAGGTTGAAGTAAGGCCGAGACCTTTTCGGGGAGGTGAAGTGAACGCCTTGTTGGCATTGGGGCGGCTTTCTTCAATGCATATGATTACTCGCTCATATGTGTCGCCTATGATGTCGACAACTCGGATCCTCATGCTTATCTGCGTCACCTTGGACGCCCCTTTTCGATTTATTGCGAAAACCTCGTAGCCCTCCGATGTGCCAGCCGGAACCAGGGCTGCTCCGGACCCTATCGCCATAAGCTTAAAGTCTTTATTGTATTTAATTCCCAGCTTCTCGATCGCCTCTACCGCCTCCGCCCAAAGCAGCCACGATTCTGAAGGGCGGCCACTATTTGCCAATTGGCCACCTGTGGTCAGTATTTGATATCTTACCTCGTGTACAACTCCGCGGCCGGCGCCTCCATTTTTCACAAATACAGTGCGAATGGACCCTCTTACGTTTTTACTTGGCACTTTCCCGGCGGACCATGAGATGCTCATGTTCATTGTTTTCGCGAGCTGCGCCCTGGCTATCATCGCTGCAGCAAAAATTCCCGCGAGGGTGGCAGTCGTAGGCAAGTCTAGAATTATCAATCTCCAGGGCCACTCCTTTTTTAGGGGAGGGTCTAGATTGTTTTTTACAATCTCCCAGGTTAAGTTAAGCAGAAGGAAGGGCAAGAGTATTCTTGCCCCTATCTGCGAGATGGGGCTACGCTTAATTAGTCGCTGACTGTATGGATTTATTTTCTCTCTATTCATTGCACCTCTTTTCCTCTAGGGTTTGCGGATAGATGAATTAATTGGGATGGGCGCCTTGATTTATTTGTGTACGATACTTTCAGCAATGCCGATCTCCATCAGGGTGGTGACCTGGACGCGCCACCGCTCATGCGTGACGACCGTCGCGGCTAGGGTGTGATTGGACGGCCACCGTGCCGCGTTGGTGTAACGGTGTAGGTCCGCTTCCTGCGCACAGGTAGGGGTAAGCAAGAACCGGAGCGCCTTCAGGATCTCTTGCCGGCCGCGTCTCGACCTCCTCGCCGCCAGAACACAACGACACGCGAGACGGTACACCAGGAGTGTCCCTCCTGTGGAGAAAAATCGCGTATGTATATTTCAGTTGCGGACCATGGGGCTCTTCGAACTTGACCGTGGTAGAAGCACCCGGCGACCGTTGGGGGATGAGATTGCCTCTTGAGAGAGCCTTCGGCTTCCCTCTCATTCTGAGCGTTTCTCGTCCTGAGTAGCGGTCCTCCTCGATGAGCTGTAGAACGACGATGGCCTGGACGATTACGGTGGCACAGCGTGGGCAGTACTGATCTTGAAGTGCTGAGGTGAGCACGCCAGGTGTATCCGCGCCCACCCGGG
>NZ_CDRNDK010000538.1:0-3836 GCF_977012225.1 Planomonospora algeriensis
CGTGAGGAACTGGCCGTGCTGGCCGCCGACGACGAGCCGGACGACGCGAAGCCCGGTGATTCCGCCGGTCACCGCCACGACGACGTCGCCGCGCACGGCACCGGGCCCGCAGAGGCTCCCGGACCGGATCGCCCAGCCCTGCGGGGGTTGCGCAAAGAGGCGGTGGTGTTGCTGGCCAGCTCCGACAAGCCGCTGCGGGCGCGCGATGTGGTGCGGGCGCTGGGCCAGCAGGACGTCCGTGGGCGGGTGGAGGGGATGCGCGCGCGGCTCAAGCGGCTGGTGAGCGATGGCTGGCTGGTCGAGCGCGAGCAGGGCCTGTTCACGATCGCATCCGGGATGAACGGGTTCACCGGCGAGGGGGACACCGCCACGGACTGAACCGGCGTGCCGGTCTGGTGACCGGATCGAAAAGTGGTGCCGCCGAGTAGCAGCTCGACGGCACCGGGTTGCGTGAGCGCCCACAAGACCTAACTCTTTGAAGGCTCGCGCCTTCCGAGCGTAACGCGCCAGATGATCGCTTGGAGGCTGTCGAGCCAAACGACGGCCGCTCATGCCCGGATGTCCGGGTTTCCGGGGCGGCGGAGGGAAGGCTCGACCATGCCGTCGAGGTCATCACGGCGTTCGGCGCCGTCATCGGGGCGCCGAGGTGCCCTCCGGCCACAGCCGGGCCGCGAGCGCGGTCTCCAGCAGGGCGATGGTGGCCACGTCCGGCCAGGACCGCCCGGCCAACAGGTCGGCGATGGACTGGCGATTGACACCGGAGGCGGCGGCCAGGCCGCGCAGGCTCAGCCGACGTTCGACCAGGATCCCGGCCAGGGTGGCGGCGATGGCCTGAACGACGGCGGCGGCGGGATGAGGGGTCAGGTCCGCATTGGGCCAGGCCTGCGGATCCTCGGCCAGCTCCCGCGGAGCCGCCGAGCGCGCACGTCCTCCGACCATCACGAAGTTCTCCTATCGGTGGATGTCACCCGCGACTGTAACGGCTGCTTGTCCAGCCGCTATGGATGGAGTGTGACCCTCGACCCGGACACCTCGGCGAAGATCACTGGCTATCGGCCGCGCAACGCCTCGCCGGGCTGGGAGGTGGTGGCCGACCAGGTCCGCGTCACCGTGGCCGCGTCCGCGCCATGGACCAGCCACCCTGCCGGGCGGCTGCTGCACGTGGTCGGCCGGCTGGCGATCTGGTGCCACGGGCGCGGCCTGCCCACCGACCCGGACGTGTGGCTGCGGCACGAGACGATCGACGCGTTCGTGCTGGCCGGATGCGCCGGCCTGGCCCCACGCACCACGCAGACCTACCGGTCGTGGCTGCGGCAGGTCCGCGCCGCGCTCGCCTGGGCGCAGCGCGGGGAAAGCACCCCGGTCGCACTCAGCGCCCCCAGCGAGCGCACCGCCCCCTACACCCCGGCCGAACTGGCCCGGCTGCGCGAGTGGGCTGCCCACCTTCGCGGCCAGACCCGCAGCGATGCCCTCGCGCTGATCGCCCTGGCCGCGGGGTGCGGGCTGACCTCGGCCGAACTCGCCGCCGTCCGCGGCAGCCACGTGCGCGTCCTCGACGACGGGACGGTCATCGTCGCCGCGCCGGGCACGACCCGGCTGATCGTCGCCCGCGCGGCCTTCGAACGCGACCTGGCCGTCGCCGCCGGCACCGCGCTCACCGGCGGGGACCGGTATCTGTTCCGGCCCGGCCGGACGACCGCCTACGCCAAGAACCTCGTGGCCTCGTGGACGTGGGCGCACCGCCCGACCGGGGCCCTTCCCCCGCTGTCGGCGCGGCGGCTGCGCGCCGGCTGGATCGTCGAGTTGCTGAGTGCGCGGATCGACCTGACCGTGGTCGCCGCGGCGGCCGGGCTCGCCCCGAGCGCGCTGGCCCGCTACAGCCATTTCGTCCCACCTCTGAATACCCGCACCGCCACCGAACTGCTGCGCGGCCGCTGATGGCGGGCGGGTCGCGTCCCCGCACGGCACAGGTGGCCGCCTGCCGTCCCCGGCCGGTCACCGAAGCGCCCCTGCTGATTCCGGACGCGATGGTGGCCCACCTCGATGACCTGCTCATCGAGACCGGGGTCATCGAGGTGATCGAGACTGAGCTCGCGCACCGTCCCGGGCCGCCCGGGCTGCCGGTCCGCACGGTGCTGCTCGGCCTGCTGCTCGCCGTCTACTACACCGGCAGTGCTCAGCTCGCGGACGCTGGCGGCTGATGGCCTTCAGTCTCAGCCCGGCCATGCGCCGACGCCACCAGATCCCCGATATCGATCCTGACGACCGGCATGCCCAGCACGCGTTGTCGCGCAGGTTCTACCGCACCTTCGACAAGATCACCACAGGGCTGGACGTCGTCCGCGTCGACCGGCGCCGCCGCCTCACCGCGGCCGAAGCCAGCGCCTACACCTCCGCCTGGGACGACGACGAGCCCGAGCACCAGCGCAAACGCGACCTGCTGCAAGACATCGTGACCCGGCTCGTGCTCACCCCGGTCCGCCGGGCCCGGGGTCGCGGCTATCTCGCGCACTACGGCGGGGACGTCGGGATCGACGCCACCGCGATCCCCACCTGGGCCCAGCCGCCGCGGCTTCGCCGCTCCACCGGCCAGCCGTTGGCCTCGATCGAGATCACCGCGGGCTGGCACCACAGCGCCGGCGACGGCCCGCCCACCTTCGGCTACAGCGCCACCCTCGCCACCGCCGCCCGCACCCGCGACGCGCTCGGCACCCACCCGCAACTCGCGCTCGGCCTGGTCATCGACACTCCGCACCGGCGCGTCGGCCCGGCCGCGATCACCGCTCTGGACGCCATCGCCTCGCTCGGCCTGCCCACCGGCACGCTCGCCGTCGACCGCGCCTACACCGACCAGAGCGCCGACCACTTCGCGCGGCCCGCCCGCGCCCACGGCTACCGGCTCGCCCTGGACTACAGGGTCGAGCAGCGCGGGCTGCAGGGCTCGGTGCACGGCGCGCTCCTGGTCGACGGCAGCCTGGCCTGCCCCTTGATGCCCGCCCCGCTCGTCCACGCCACGACCGGCCTCGACGACGCCGCCGTCCGCGCCCCCGACGACGAGCTCACCGCGTTGATCCACGCGCGCCGGCCGTACTTCCTCAAAATCAAGCAGACCCCCGACACCGAGGGGAGACTCCGTCTGCAGTGCCCGGCCGCCGGGACCGCCCCGTCGGTGAACTGCCCTCGTTTCAACCAGACCAGAGCGGCGACCCGTGGCCCGCGGACCCGCATCGATCTCACCGATGCACGGCAGCGGGCCGCACACGCCGCGGCCAAGCCCACCGTCCTGCTGCCGCAGACCAGCAGCGGCGACGGGTGCCTGCCGACGATCTGCACCCAGCAGACCATCACCCTGCACCCGGGCGACCTCGGCCACAAGGACAAGCTCCGCCAGGACCTGCCCTATCTGAGCCCGGCCTGGAAAGGCGCGTTCAAGGCCATCCGGGCCAATACCGAAGGGATCAACGGCAGGTTGAAGGGCCAGGTCATCAATCTGGCCGACCCGACCAACCGGCTCGCCCACGGCCGCGTCGCCCAGACCATCCTGGTCGCCCTCATGATCTGCGTCGCCAACCAGAAGATCCTGCTGTCCTGGCGGCAGGTCCACGACCCCGAACCCCGGCCGTCGCCCACCGCCGGAGACGACCTTCCAGCCGAGCCGGACATCGACGACACCACCGACAACAGCGGCAGGCCCCCGCCCGACCGGCCCTGAACAGATCGTCACCCCGACCCGTCCCGACAGCGCATCCCAACGAGCCGGCGCGAGCATGCCCGCTGGCCGGTTCGCCCTGCCCTCGACGCGACCGGACACCACCCGAGCCCCTCGCCGCAACCAC
>NZ_CDRNDK010000539.1:0-3821 GCF_977012225.1 Planomonospora algeriensis
CGTCGCGCAGGGCCGGGGGAGAGCGCCGCGGACGCCTTGAGCCTGGCGGCGGCCGCGACCTCGCCCAGGCCCATCTCCCGCAGCGCCTCCGGGACGCCGGACAGGAACAGGGCCTCGGCCTCGGCCCGGTCCAGGCCGGTGAGGCGGGTGCGGTAGCCGTCCAGCAGCCGGTAGCCTCCGCCGCGCCCCCGGTCGGCGTAGACCGGGATGCCCGCCTCGGACAGCGCGAGCATGTCCCGGTGCACGGTCCGCTCGGACACCTCCAGCTCCCGGGCCAGTTCGGCCGCGGTCATCCCGCCGCGCGACTGCAGGAGCAGCACCAACGACATCAGTCTGGCCGCACGCACCCGCCGACCCTAGCCCCCTGTCCCGCGCCCCACACCGGTCCCCGCCGGATCGGGCCCGCGAGGGTACGGCCCGGCGGGGACGAGGTTCAGCGGGGGACGAGGGGCAGGACGACCGCCGAGGGGCGGGACGGGTCGTGGAAGACCTCCTGGTCGGCGACCACCATGGCGCTGCCGGTTCCCAGGGGGTCGCCGGTGCCGAGGTTGCGGGCGACACGGGGGTAGGCGCCGCTCGCCACGTGCACCCGGATGCGGTGGCCGCGGCGGAAGCGGTGGCCGATCGGCCACAGGTCCACCTCGACCCGGCGGACGCCGTCGGCGTCGGGCGCCGGGTCTCCGGGGGTGAGCCGCCGCACCCCCTCGCACACGTTGTAGGACGCGCCGCCGGGGTGCACGTCGCAGACCCGGACCACGACGTCGGTGTGCCCGGTGCTGGAGCGCAGGTACAGCTCGGCGGAGACGGGGCCGATCATCTCGGTGTCCTCGCGCAGCTCGGGGCCGGTGTAGACGAGCACGTCGCGCCGGGCCTCCAGGCGCCGGTTGTCGCGCGGTTCGGAGTTGCCCAGCAGCACCGGGCCGCCCAGCGCCGGAGTGGGGTGCGCCGGATCGTAGCGGTAGCGGTCCGGTTCGGACTCCTCCGGGTTGCCGGGATCCAGCCCGGCGCCGGGCCGCAGGTGCCAGCGCTGCGGGCGCATGCCCGGCACCGGCCAGTCGGGGTGGTCGCGCCACTCGTCCGCGCCGGTGACGAAGAGCCGGACCGGCTGCTCCCGCAGGCCCGACAGGTCTCCCATGAGGTGGGCCCGGAACCACGACAGCGCGTCGGCGTTGGCCGCCCGGGTCTGCCGCACGTCCGCGTGGTACCACGGGCCGATGGTCAGCTGCGGCCTCCGTCCGGCGGCCCGCATCGCCAGGTAGTCCTTCACCTGCCAGGGCAGGAAGATGTCGTACCAGCCGCCGACCATGGTGACCGCGGCCTCCACCTCGCCCACCGAGGCGGAGAAGTCGCGCCTGCCCCAGTAGGCGGCCGGGTCGGCGTGGTGGGTCAGCAGGTCCTGGAAGAAGGGTACGGCCCGGCCCGCCGACAGCACGTCCAGCTCCGCCAGCGGGCGCCCCGACAGCGCCGCCCGCCGGGTCCGGCGCGGGGCCGTCAGCGCGCCGAAGGGGCTGTCGATCGAGGCGGTCAGCGTGGTCCAGATCAGCGACGACTCCAGCGCGAACGCGCCGCCCACGTAGGCGGCGTCCCGGAACTGCGAGGCGGTCACCGAGGTGGCCATGGCCTTCAGGTCGGGACCGGCCTCCGCGGCGATCGCCCACTGGGCGTAACCGAGGTAGGAGGGGCCGTGCATCGCCAGGCTCCCGCCGTACCAGGCTGCCGGCGCAGCCAGGCGAGGGTGGCCAGCCCGTCGTCGTGCTCGTCGAGCGGGCTGGGCAGGCCGCCGGAGCCGAAGCTCCCCCGGCAGCTCTGCATGACCACCTGGAAGCCCCGGCGGGCGAAGGCCCGGCCGTACATGAGCCCGAACATGCCGCGCCGGCCGTACGGTGAACGGATCAGGATGGTGGGCGGCCGGGAGGCTCCGCGGGGGACGTAGCGGTCGGCGAGCAGGACCACCCCGTCCGGCATCGGAACCGGGAGGTCGCGCTGGACCGTCACCCGATGCGCGATCTGAGGCCTGGCGGACCGGCCCGGCCAACTCGGCCATGTCGTAACCATATGTCCTCCTCATCCCGTTTCTTACCCGCTGGTAATAGAACAAAGCTCGCGCCTGGGAGTGCGAATCGGCAAGACATGTCGCATGCTTTTATTTCACTGATCGATGAATTATTCTGATGTCATGACCGACGTCCTGGTGGTCGGCGCCGGCCCCACCGGCCTCACCCTGGCGGCGGAGCTGGCCCGCCACGGCCTGGCGCCGCGCGTGGTCGAGCGCGCCCCCGAACCCCCGGCGACCTCCCGGGCGCTCGTCGTCCAGCCCCGCACGCTGGAGGTCTTCGACGACATGGGAATCGCGGCGGAGGCGCTGGCCGAGGGCCGGCAGGTCGACGCCTTCACCGCGGTCTTCCCCGGCCCCCGGCCGGTGCGGCTCCGCTTCGACGCCGACCTGTCGGCTCGCCCGAGCTGGACACCGCCTACCCGCGGCCGCTGATGCTGCCCCAGGACCGGACCGAGGCGCTGCTCACCCGGCACCTCGCCGGTCTGGGCGTGCAGGTCGAGCGCGGCGTCACCCTGGAGTCCTACCGGCAGGACGGCGACGGGGTGGTCGCCCTGCTGCGCCACCCGGACCGGCGGGTGGAGCGGGCCGCCGCCCGCTGGATCGCCGGCTGCGACGGCGCGCACAGCACGGTCCGGGAGCAGGCGGGCATCGCCTTCGAGGGCGTCACCTACGGCCGGGAGTTCATCATGGCCGACGCCCGGCTGGACTGGGAACTCCCCGACGGCGAGCTCTACCTCTTCCCGGGCGGCGCCCCGCTCTTCGAGGACAGCGGCATCCTCGCCGCCTGGTCCATGCCGGGCGAGCACCGCTTCCGCGTCTTCGGCGACGTCCCGCCCGGCCACGGGGACTCTGGCCGGGGGGACCCCACCCTGGCGGACTTCCAGCGCCTCCTGGACGAGCGGCTCCCGGTCCCCGCCAGGATCATCGAGGCGAGCTGGGTCTCGCGCTACCGCCTGCACCGCCGCGGGGTGCGCCGCTACCGGTCCGGGCGGGCGTTCCTGGCCGGGGACGCGGCCCACATCCACAGCCCGGCGGGAGGCCAGGGCATGAACACCGGCGTCCAGGACGCCTACAACCTCGCCTGGAAACTGGCCCTGGCCGCCACCGGAGCGCCGGACGGCCTGCTCGACACCTACCACGCCGAGCGCCACCCGGTGGGAGCCGCGCTGCTGCGCACCACCGACCGGGCCTTCGGCCTGGCGGTCGCGGCCTCCGCCGCCGCTAGGTTCGTGCGGCGGCACCTGCTCCGGCACCTGGCCCCCGCGGTGCTGGAGCGCCCGCTGCCCCGACGCACGCTCGTGGGCGCCATCTCCCAGCTGAGGGTCGGCTACCCGGGCAGCCCGATCTCCGGCCAGGACGGACGGTGGCACGGAGGGCCCGGCCCCGGCGGCCGGGCCTGGGACGCCCCGGTCCGGGGCGAGGGCGTGCGCCGGCTCCACGAGGTGCTGCGCGGCACGCACCACACCGCCCTGCTCTTCACCGCGGGTTCCCCGGCGGGACCGCTGCTGCGTTCGGCGCGGGAGCTGGAGGGCCGGTACGGCCCGCGGCTGGTCGCACGGGTGGTCGCCCCGGACGGCACGGGCGACCTGTCCGACCCCGACGGCCTGCTGCACCGCCGCTACGCCGCGGAGCCGGGATCGGTCTACGTCATCCGGCCCGACCGTCACGTGGGCTACCGGGGCCGCGACCTGCGGGGCGCCGAGGACGACCTGGACGTGCGGCTGGGCGGGCCGTCCGTCTGACGCGGCCCGTCCGGCGCGGCGCG
>NZ_CDRNDK010000540.1:0-3819 GCF_977012225.1 Planomonospora algeriensis
CGCGCCTCCGCCGCCAGCCGACCACCGCCACGGCGGAGGCCACCACCGCCGACAGTATGAAGAGCAGGGCCAGGAACGGCTCCCTCATCGCCACTGCCTCCTCTCACCGCCATGTCTGTCGGAAATGCGAACTTCCATCGGCACATCCGTGCCTTGACATGAGGGATTGGCGGCATCGCGGTGAACACACCGTGTGCGGGCCGGTACGGACGGTGGGATCCGGGGCCGGATCCGGACCGCGCGTGCGGACGGCGTTCGCGAGGGGCCGGTCCGTTCGGCCGCACGATCAGTCCAGAGCGGGCGACGGTCCGTCCGGAGCGGGCGAGGCGGGGAGGGGGGAGCATCCACTCCTCTCCACTCTCAACCTATAGCGCACCGGGGGGCTTGCGGCAAGGCCCCGGTCGTGCCGCACAATGGGCGGCCGATACCAGGACCTGCGAAAACGGGGGTACGGAGTGCGTGTTTCGTCATCGGCGCATGGACAGGGAGACGTCGGAGCGGCAGGGGGACCCCTGAGCGGAGCCGATGCCGCGGGCCCCCTGACCGGCAGCGCTTTCGCCCTTCCCGGCCATCTCTCCGCCAAGGCAGCCCCGGCGCTGATCGCCGAGGACGAGCGGCACTTCGCGGCCGTCGCGGAGAGCCTCGAGCGGTCGGTCGCCGAGCTGTCCGACCGCCTCGCCGCCGAGCGCAGGGCGCCCGGCGGCGCAGGCCGGCAGGCGCTGGACCGGGACATGGAGATCCACCGGCTGACCGCCCGCCTGCGCACACTGCGCCGCTTCGGCCTGGACCTGTGCCTGGGGCGCATGGTCGGCGCGGACGACCCCGAGCCCGTGTACGTCGGACGGCTGGGCCTGACCGACGGCGCGGGCCGCCGGCTGCTGCTCGACTGGCGCTCCCCCGCGGCCGAGCCGTTCTTCGGAGCCACCCACGCCGACCCGATGGGCCTGGCGAGCCGCCGCCGGTACCGCTGGACCCGCGGCCGGATCAGCGACTACTGGGACGAGGTGTTCACCCCGGAAGGGCTCGAAGGGCACGCCGCGCTCGACGACCAGTCCGCCTTCATCGCCGGCCTGGGCGGCAGCCGGTCGGCGCGGATGCGGGACGTGCTCGCCACCATCCAGGCCGACCAGGACGCCGTCATCCGCGCGGGATCCCGCGGCGCCCTCGTCGTCGACGGCGGTCCGGGCACGGGCAAGACCGTCGTCGCCCTGCACCGCTCCGCCTACCTGCTCTACTCCGACCCCCGCCTCGGCCACCGCCGGGGCGGCGTGCTGTTCGTCGGCCCGCACCAGCCCTACCTGGCCTACGTCTCCGACGTCCTGCCCAGCCTCGGGGAGGAGGGCGTGCGGACCTGCACCCTGCGGGACCTCGTCGCCGAGGGAGCCGCGGCGGCGATCGAGGCCGACCCGGACGTGGCCCGCCTGAAGTCGTCCGCGGACCTGGTCAAGGCGATCGAGCCGGCCGTCAGGTTCTACGAGAACCCGCCCACCGAGGGGATGACGGTCACGACCCACTGGGCCGACGTCCGGCTGAGCGCCGACGACTGGGCCGAGGCGTTCGAGGCGCCGGAACCCGGCACTCCGCACAACGAGGCGCGCGACCGGATCTGGGAGGAGCTGCTCACGATCCTGGCGGACAAGCACGGCGACGACGTCCCGGCCGACCTGCTGCGCGGGTCGCTGCTGCGGAACAGGGAGCTGCTGGCGGTCGTCAACCGCGCGTGGCCGCTGATCGAGGCGGCCGACCTCGTCGGCGACCTGTGGTCGGTGCCCGCCTACCTGAGGATGTGCGCTCCCTGGCTCGGCCCCGACGAGGTCCGGAAGCTGCAGCGCGCGGACGCCCAGGCCTGGACGGTGTCCGACCTGCCGTTGCTGGACGCGGCGCGGCAGCGGCTCGGCGACCCGGAGGCGTCGCGGCGCAGGCGCCGCCATGAGGCCGCCGTCGCCGCCCGGCGCGAGCGCATGGCGCAGGTCGTCGACGATCTGATCGAGGCCGACGACTCCGAGATGCTCGTGATGTCGATGCTCCGCGGAGCGGACATGCAGCACGTCCTGGCCGAGGAGGCGGACATGCGGAACGTCCTGGCCGAGGAGAGCGGGCGGCCCGGCGCCGAACCGGACCGCCTCGCCGGCCCGTTCGCGCACATCGTCGTGGACGAGGCCCAGGAACTGACCGACGCGGAGTGGCAGATGCTGCTGCTGCGCTGCCCGTCGCGGAGCTTCACCATCGTCGGGGACCGCGCCCAGGCCAGGCGCGGGTTCACCGAGTCGTGGCGGGAACGGCTGGAGCGGGTCGGGTTCGACCGGATCGACCTGGCCTCTCTGAGCGTCAACTACCGGACGCCGGAGGAGGTCATGGCGGAGGCCGAGCCGGTCATCCGGGCCGTGCTCCCGGACGCCAACGTGCCGACCTCCATCCGCAGCGGCGGCGTCCCCGTCGTGCACGGGTCCGCTTCGGAGCTGGACGCGGTCCTCGACGCCTGGCTCGCCGCGCATGCGGAGGGGATCGCCTGCGTCATCGGCGATCCCGCGTTCCAGGCGACGGAGCGCGTCCGGTCGCTGACCCCGGAGCTGGCCAAGGGGCTCGAGTTCGACCTGGTCGTCCTCGTCGACCCGGAGCGGTTCGGCGAGGGCGTCGAAGGAGCGGTCGACCGCTATGTCGCGATGACCCGGGCGACCGGGCGGCTCGTCATCCTCACGGGCTCCTGACCTCCCCCGGCCGTCCCCCGGCCGTCCATGGGCCGTCCGCGGGCCGGGTCCGGCGCCGCCGTCGGCCCGCTTTTTTGCCGTAATGGCAACAATGTTTGCCGTACGGCGGTGCGCGGGCGGATGCTCTCCGGTGAACGGAGGTGCTCTGATGAGCGAGAGAACAGAGCGGGTCGGAGACGGCGTCGCCCGCAGTGGACGGCGGCGCTACGAGGTCGTGGTGGTGGGCGGCGGGGCCGCCGGGCTGAGCGGGGCGCTGACCTGGCCAGGGCGCGCAGGTCGGTGCTGGTCGTCGACTCGGGCAGCCCGCGCAACGCCCCGGCGGAGGGCGTCCACACCTACCTGGGGCATGAGGGCCTACCGCCCGCGGAGCTGCTGGCCGCGGGCCGCCGGGAGGTGGCCGGTTACGGCGGTGAGATCGCCGAGGGCACCGCGGTGACCGCCGAGCGGCTGGTGGACGGGGGCTTCCGGGTGGTCCTGGAGGACGGGTCCTCGGTCGCGGCCGACCGGCTGCTGGTGACCACCGGCCTGGTCGACGAACTGCCGGACGTGCCCGGCCTGGCCGAGCGGTGGGGGCGCGAGGTGCTGCACTGCCCGTACTGCCACGGCTGGGAGGTGCGCGACCAGGCGATCGGTGTCATCGCCACCGGGCCGCTCGCGGTCCACCAGGCGCTGATGTGGCGGCAGTGGAGCGCGGACGTGACCCTGTTCCGGCACACCGCGCCGGGGTTCACCGCCGAGGAGCACGAGCAGCTGGCCGCCCGCGGCGTCACCGTGGTGGACGGGAAGGTGACCGGGCTGGAGCTGACCGCCGACCGGCTCACCGGCGTGGCCCTGGCCGACGGCCGGGTGGTCCCGTGCCTGGCGGTGGTGACCGCCGCCCGCCTGGCCGCCCGCGGCGGCGTCCTGGCGGGGCTGGGCCTCGAACCCGTCGACGCGGAGATGGCCGGGCAGGTGATCGGCAGCCGCGTCGACGCCGACCCGTCCGGGGCGACGCGGGGTGCCCGGGGTGGTGGGTGGCGGCGAACGGTCACCACCCCGACGGACACGGTCGTCGCGGCCGCCGCCGCGGGCGTGCGCGCCGGGGCGGCGATCAACGCCGACCTGACCGCCG
>NZ_CDRNDK010000541.1:0-3810 GCF_977012225.1 Planomonospora algeriensis
CCTCCGCCGGGGCCACCCCCGGAACCGGGGCCGCCTCCCGAGCCGGGGCCGCCCCCCCGTGCCCGAACCGCCGGTGCCGCCGGGACTGCCGGAGTAGGCCGGGACCGATCCGCCGTTCCCGCGGGGCGAGCCGCCCTCGTAGGGGCTGCCGCCCGGCGGGTACTCCACGGGCGTGTAGCCGCCGGACGCCTCCGGGATGGTCACGGTCGGCAGGTTGTACGTCACGTTCGCCGGAACGCTCTCGTACAGCTGGACGATCCTCGTGTCCAGCTTGCGGAGGATCTCCCGGGCCGCGTGGTCACCGTTCATGGCGGCCTGCGCCGAGGGCGTCAGGCCCGGAGCGGGCTCCTTCAGCGGTCCGATCGTGGACGGCGCGGTGGAGGGGGACGCCGAGGCGGACGGCGACGGCGACGCGGTGGGCGAGGGCGTCGGCGCCGGTCCGGGTGAGGGGGTGGGGACCGGCTGCTTGGCGGGGTCGGCCTTCAGCCGCTCCAGTTCGTCGATCGCCTGGGGCAGGGCGGCCCCGCCGTACGTCTGCAGGACGGAGGCCATCTGCCCCATCTTGTCGGCCAGCTCCGCGCCGGTGGCGTGCAGCATCTGCAGCGCCCGCTGGACCTCGACGGACGCGGGCCCGCTCCACGCCCCGGCGAGCTCCTTGGCGTTGCGGGCCAGGGCCTCGCGGACGGAGCCGAGAACGGCCACGCCGGCCTGGTAGGAGGCCGCGGCGGCCGTCACCTTCTCCGGAGCCGTGGCGCGCAGCCACCGCTCGATCTCCTCCTTCGACGCGGACACCTGGCCCGCGCTGGGGACCGCGCTGGTGGACCGGACGTCCAGGCTCCCGCTCTCACTGCCCACGACGACCCTCCCGTGATCGCTTCCGCTCGCCGTCAGCCACCGTTGGCACGGCGGGCCCTGTCGTACTCGTCGGCGTTGGCCCGGATCGCCTTGGCGGCGTCCTCCAGCCGGACGGCGAACATCCCGTAGACGTAGGCCAGCGTGTTCGACACCGGCCCGACGTACATGCCCGCGACGCCCTCGGGGGAGTGGTTGCGGCCGACGCTCCGGGCGAACGCGCTGGCCGCCGGCCAGGTCCCCACCTGGAACTCGGTCAGGGCGGAGTCCTGCCAGAGGCCGGTCGCCGACCCGGCCCCGCTCTTCATCTCTCCGGCGCAGCGCTCCAGGTCCTCGGCGACCTTCCGCATCCGCGCGACGTCGAACTCGGTCCCCGTCACGTAGTTGTGCACGCCGGGCCAGTTCGGATCCGGGGAGAGCTCGTTACCCATCGTTCTCCTTGAAGACTCCCGTGAAGACTCCGAAGAATCCTCGGCCGACCTCCGCCGCGGCGCGTGCAAGACGCACCGGCCGGACGCGGCCGCCGCGTCCCGCGGCGTCCGCGCGGAGCCCGGCCGGTACGCCGCCCGGGTCAGCTGGACCAGATCGCCCGGTTGCGCGCCTCTGCCGTCTTGTAGTTCTCGTTGGCGGTGCCGAGCGCGACGGCGGCCTCGTTGAGCTGGCGCCCCATCTCCTGCTCGGCGGCGTCCCAGATCTTGCGGTGCTCCTCGAAGAAGTTCGCCGCGTCGCCGGCCCAGTTGTCGCCCAGAACCTCCTGGAGCTTCCTGATGAGCTCGTCGGTCGCCTTGTCCATGTTGCTGACGACCTTGAGGAGCCCCAGCTGGGCCTGCTCCATCTGCACGAAGTTGACCTTCGTATAGTCGGACACTGTGCTCTCCGTCCTTGTCGTGGAGGGATCGTGGGGAGGGATGCCGGGGGCCGCGCGGGCCTCAGGTCACCTGGTTCCGGTGTTGATGAGGGCGTCGACCCTGTTCATGCCGCTCTGCACGTCCTGGTCGGCCGCGCTGTAGGTGATGGAGTTGTCGCCCATCTTCTGCGCGATGGACTCCAGGTCGCGCCGGACGATCATCATCTGCTCGTCCCACTTGGTCATGGCCTGGAGGAACTTGGCCGACGCCGTGCCCAGCCACCCCGTGGCCGTCAGTTCCTGCGTGGTGGTCTGCACGCCCTTGCGGAGACCCTCGACGTACTGCGCGGTGTCCACGACGAGTTCCGACGCCTTCTTGATCTGTGCCGGACTGGCACCGAAGAAATCCGCCACCGGTCACCTCCGTGACATAGGACCTGTTTGCCGGTCGCGGCTCAGCGCCCGCGCCGGCCGTGCGACCCGATGCCGCATCGCCGACGAGGCGGACTGCTCCCGCGAACATCATCACCCGGCATGCTAGTGATCTCGCCCGCCCTGGATAACAAGAATGCATATTACGGACAGATAACTTTGCCGCCTATTAGGCCAGATGTCCTATCCAAGGCATATATCCAGATAAGGAAGACATCAGGCCACACTTCTGCCCTTATATTCACCTACAGCCCCAAACGGTGACGAATACGGTCAAGCTCCCCCATAACATCGTTGAAGGTGCGGTCGTAGGCCGCCTCCATCTCCTTCACCCGGTCCTGCAGGGCCTCCGGGTCGCGGGCCTCCCGCATCGCGCCGCCCTCCCCGCCGAAGGACTCGTCCAGCAGCTGCTCGAACCGCGCGTTGAAGTCCCCGGCGGCGGCGTGCACCGTCGCTTTGATCATCTCCGCGAGCTCGCCCGCGCTCAGCCGCATCGCCTTGGGGTGGAGCTCGAGCCCGCTCAGTCCCTGGCTCCCGTACTCCACCGCCACCAGACCGCTCTCGTCCTCGGCCCGCCCGACCAGCTCGGACGCGGCCTTCTGCACGTCCTGAACGTGGTCGAACCGCATGTTCAGCAGCTTGTCGACATCGATGTTCGCGAAATCCCCGAACCCAGCCGTCATCGTTCGTCCCTCCTCATGGACGCCACCGGTCCCGCGGGCGAGGCCCCGGCCCGGCGGCACGCCGGCTTCTCCTCCCGCACCGCGCGGCACCTCCGCGGGCGCGGGCCGTACTCACCCCGCCAGGCCGCGCACCCAGGCGTAGACGTCCAGCACGCCGAGGGCGAGCGGGAACAGCGCGACCACGAGCAGGACCTCGACGATGTCGCCGGCCCGCCCCCAGAACGGCGACGGCCGGCCCGACGGGAGCCACAGGCCCAGGCCCGCGGGGAGCGCCGCGGCCCACAGCAGCGCCACCGTCACGGCGATCGCCGCGGTGCCGCCCCCGGCGACCGCCTGGCCGACCGCGAACGCCGCGAGCCCGGCGACGCCGCCGAGCGTCAGCCAGAGCCGCTGGCCGAGTCCCTGGAAGACGCGGGCCCGCATGACGAGCACCGCCGCCAGCACCAGCGCCGTGGCGACGGCGATCCAGCGGCCGTCCAGCAGCAGGTACACCTGGGCGACCAGCGCCGCCAGCGCGATCCCGGCCACCATCCCGGTCGCGTAGCGCTGCGCCCGGCCGGTGCGCTCCCGGATGGCCTCGCCGTCGACCCGCTGGTTGTCGGCGCGCAGTTCCTCGGCGTTGGTCGGCATCGCGGGCATCGGCAGCCGGGCGATCCGGAACGACAGCATCGGGACCGCCGAGCCGAGCGCCAGCAGGATCGAGGCCGTCACCGCCGCGACCCCGGCGGAGGAGGCGTCCGAGACCATCACGACCCCGGCCGCCGCCGTTCCGGCCACCGCCGCCACGCCGGTCCCCATGAAGCCCGGCACGCCGTCGGCGATCACGATCCCGCCGGCGGTGGCCGTGAAGACGGTGACGGCGAACGCCGACAGCAGGTGCGGCGCGCCGAACCCGGCCGGGGAGTCCGCCAGGCCGGCCGGGGCGAGCAGCCCGGCGAGGAAGCCGTACGGCAGGGCCGTGTAGCCGATCAGCGCGCCCGCCGCGGAGTCGCCCAG
>NZ_CDRNDK010000542.1:0-3810 GCF_977012225.1 Planomonospora algeriensis
GGCCTGCGACGCCTGCGCATCGGCCGCCGCGACGCCCCGGGCGAGCGGGGCGCGGAGCCGGAAGCGCACGGCGGCGATCCGCAGCCCGAAGGCCAGCACGGCCGCGGCGAGGGTGGCGGTCCAGCCGTGCAGGTCGAGGACGTAGAGCACGGCCATCACCGCCGAGCCGAGCATGGCCGGCACCGCGTAGAACTGGCGGTCGTAGAGCAGCACGGGGATCTGGCCGGAGAGCATGTCGCGCAGCACGCCGCCGCCGACCGCCGTGGTGACCCCGAGCAGGACGGAGTGCAGCGGGCTGAGACCGGCCACCAGCGCCTTCTCCGTGCCGACGGCGCAGAACAGTCCCAGGCCCGCCGCGTCGAACACGTTCACCACCGGCATCACCCGCTGGACGTGCGGGTGCCAGAAGAACACGATCACCGTGGCGGCCAGGGGCACCACCACGTAGCCGACGCTGAAGAAGGCGGCGGGCCGTACGTTGAGGATCAGGTCCCGCAGGATCCCGCCGCCCAGCGCGGTCACCGAGGCGAGGACGGCCATGCCGACCACGTCCAGCCGCCTGCGCACGCCGACGAGCGCTCCGGAGAGCGCGAAGACGAAGATTCCGACGAGATCGAGCAGCTGGGTCACCCGGAAATGATCCCATGACCGGGCCTATGGTCCTCCTGAGTCGGGCTCCCGCCCACCGCGTCGCGACGGCGGTGCGAGGCCGCGCGAAGGGCCCGTCCCGTCGGGGAACGGTCCGGTTCCTTATTTCCGCAAGGTCTTGTCTGCGCCGACCCGGTGTGGTGCGATGCATCCCAATCGTGCAAGTGAGCACTTTCTGGAGGCGCGTCATGGGTGAGGTCCTTGAGGTGCGCGCCGCGATCGAGCGGGAGATCGCGGGCCGTACCGTTTGCGCACAGCTGAAGGAGACGGCGGAGCAGAACCCTGACGCGCCCGCCTATTCCGACCCGATCGAGGGCGGCTGGTCCACCCTCACCTACGCCGAGGCCCGGCAGCGGGTCCTGGAGATCGCGGCCGGATTCGCCGCCCTCGGGGTGGAGTCCGGCGACACCGTCGCGCTGATGATGATCAACCGGAGCGAGCACGTGCTGGCCGACCTGGGGGCCGTGCACGCCGGGGCCGCGTCGTGCTCGGTCTACTCCACCTTCGCCCCCGATCAGATCGCCTTCGTCGCCGACAACGTCGGGGCGAAGGTCGCCGTGCTGGGCGGCGCGGCCGAACTGGCCCGCTGGGAGCCGATCCTCGGCGAGCTGCCCCGCCTGACCCGGATCGTGATGCTGGGCGACGTCCCGGCCGGCGACGACCGCTTCCTCGGCTGGGACGACTTCCTGGAGCTGGGCCGCGAGCGCCTGGCCGCCGCCCCGGCCGCGGTCGACGCCCGCTGGCAGGCGGTCCGGCCCGACGACGTCCTGACGGTCCTGTACACCTCCGGGACCACCGGCAACCCCAAGGGCGTGCCGCTCACCCACGCCAACGTGCTCTACGAGGTCGGCGCCACCGACCGGATGACCTCGCTGCCCACCCACGGCACGCAGATCTCCTACCTGACCTACGCGCACATCGCCGAGCGGGTGCTCAGCCTCTACCTGCCGCTGTTCAAGGTCTCGCACGTGCACTTCTGCACAGACCTGGCGAACCTGGGCGCGACGCTCGGGCAGGTCAAGCCGGTCATGTTCTTCGGCGTCCCGCGGGTGTGGGAGAAGATGATGGCCCGCCTGCAGTCGCTGCTGGCGACCCAGCCGGAGGAGCAGCAGGAGAACGTGCGCAAGGCGATGGCCGCCGGACTGGCCTACGTCGAGGCGGGCCAGCACGGGCAGGCGGTCGCGCCGGAGGTCCAGCAGGCCTACGACGCCGCCGACGCCGCGCTGCTCTCGATCATCCGCTCCATGATCGGATTCGACAACGCCCGCTGGCTGGCCACCGCCGCGGCCCCGATGCCCATCGAGGTCCAGCGGTTCTTCGCCGGCCTCGGCCTGAAGATCCTCGACGTGTACGGCATGACCGAGACGACGGGGGCGTTCACCGCCAACAGCCCCGAGAGCTACAAGCTCGGCACCGTCGGCCGCGCCGAACCCGGCGTCGAGGTCCGCATCGCCGAGGACGGCGAGATCCTCACTCGCAGCCCGCTCAACACCCGCGGCTACCTGAACCGCCCCGAGGCCAGCGCCGAACTGCTCGACCCCGACGGCTGGCTGCACACCGGGGACGTGGGCTCCGTCGACGAGGACGGCTTCGTCAGGATCGTCGACCGAAAGAAGGAGCTCATCATCACCGCCGGCGGGGAGAACATCTCCCCGGCCAACATCGAGAACCACCTCAAGGAGCACCCGCTCATCGGACAGGCCCTCGCCTACGGCGACGGCAGGCCGTACCCGGTGGCGATCCTCACCCTCGACGGCGAGGTCGCCCCCGGTTGGGCGCAGGCGCACGGGATCGGGCCCGCGACCCTGGCCGAGCTCGCCGAGCACCCCGACGTCCTCAAGGCCGTCGAGGCCGCCGTCGCGGCGGCCAACGAGAAGCTGGCCCGGGTCCAGCAGATCAAGCGCTGGCGCCTGCTGCCGGTGGAGTGGACGCCCGAGAGCGAGGAGCTCACCCCGAGCCTGAAGCTGAAGCGCCGCGTCGTGCACGCCAAGTACGCCGCGATCATCGACGAGATGTACGCCGGCTGACGGCACCGGAGCAGGGAGGCGTCCGTCCTCGGGAGGGGGGCGGGCGCTTTCCCGCCTCTTGGCCGTTCGCGGGCCTGTCGCCTCCACGGCCATTGCCAGGCGATATCTAGCGTTCCTGGTCATGACCTTCAGAGCTTTTCTCATCTCCCTGACGGCCGGGGCGTGCGCTCTGCCGGCGCTGGTGGCCACGGCCGCGCCCGTCGCCGCGGACGACCACGTGGCGATCCGCTCGATCACCCTGCGGCCGGCCTCCCCGGTGGTCCACCCGGACCGGCCGGTGCGCCTGGTCATCGAGGTGGTCGCCCGCGGGGTCTCCGGCCGGGACGGCGTGACGATCAAGGTCGAGCCCGGCGCGCCGCCCGTTTCCTCGCCGTCCGCTTCCTCGCAGTCCGCCTCCTCTCTGCCGGCCGACTCCCCGCAAGACTGGCAGCCGGGGCAGGAGAGCGCGCAGCGGCTGCCGGATCCGGGCTGGCGGACCTGGCGGTTCCTGCCGGAGCGGCGGCTGAACCGCTGGTACCCCACCGGGCAGTGGACCGTCACCGCCACCGCGAAGGGCGACGACGGCCACCGGGTCGTCCGGCACGCCGGCTTCCGGCTCCGGCACGCGACCGACTTCACCGCCCTCCAGGTCCGCCGGGCCGACAGGGGCGTGCAGGTCAGGGGTGTGCTGAACCGGATCGACCCGGAGGGCTACCTGGACTACGCCCCCTTCCCCCGCCAGCGGGTGGAGATCCTGCACCGGCCGGAGCGGGGGGCGGACTGGACGAAGGTGGCCACGGCCACGACGGACCGCGGCGGGCGCTTCATCCGCAAGGTGCGCGGGCACCGCGGCGGGGAGTGGCGGGTCCGCTTCCCCGGAACGAGCCGCCACGCCCCGGAGACGGAGACCGTCCGCCGGGCCGCCTGACCGCGCGGCGGACGGCGTCCGCCGCATGGCCCCCGGCAGGCGGTCTCCCGCCGCGCGGCTTCCATCGTGTCGCGTCCGCCGTGCGGCTTCCGGCGTGTGGGTTCCCGGCAGGCGGTCTCCCGGCCGGCGCGCCGACCGCCGGACGCCGTTCAGGCCAGGGCCTGCACCGCCGCGCCGAACACGGCGGGCAGGCGCCGCGCCGCCGGGACGCATCAGCCGCGCCGACGC
>NZ_CDRNDK010000543.1:0-3793 GCF_977012225.1 Planomonospora algeriensis
CGGCGCCCAGCCGCGGCGAACCTGGCGCTCACGCTGGCGGCCGGCCTGGCGGCGGCGTTCGCCGGAGCCGCCCTCGGCTGGATGATCCGATAGGTCCGATGGGACGAACAGGGCTGACGGGATGACAGGGGCGGGATACCGCGCGTCGCCGGCTCCCTCCGGCGGCGCCGCCGCGGCCGTACGGGCGCCGCGACCCCGGTCTAACCCCCGTAGACGTGCTCGCGGATCTGCCGGATGTGCTCGGGAGTGGTACGGCAGCAGCCGCCGACGAAGTCCGAACCGGCGGCGTGCCATCCCGCCGCCGCCGCGCCGAACTCGGCGGGGTCGGCCAGGCCGCGCCAGCGGCGGGCCGCGGCGTCCCAGGTCTCGCCGGAGTTCGGGTAGACCATGACGGGCTTGCCCTCGATCCGCTCGATCAGGCTGGGGATGTGGCGCGGCGCGGTGCAGTTGACCCCGACGGCGAGGACCTGGGGGTGGCCCGCGAACAGCCCGGCGGCCCGCCGCATCGGGGTGCCGTCGCTGATGTGCTCGCCGTCGCGGCAGGAGAAGCTGACCCACGCCCGCACGCCCGGGGTCTCGTCGAGCAGCCGCCTCAGCGCGCGGGCCTCGGCGTACGACGGGACGGTCTCGCACGCCAGGAAGTCGGCTCCGCTGCCGGCCAGGATGTGCCAGCGGTCGCGGTGCCAGGCGGCCAGGCCGTCCTCGTCGAGGTCGTAGTCGCCGGTGTATTCGGCGCCGTTGGCGAGGTAGGCGCCGTACGGGCCGACGCTGGCGGCCACCGCGCCCTCGCCGTGGGCGTCCCGCGCCTCGGCGGCCAGGCGCACCGAGAGCAGGATCAGCTCCTCGGCCTCCCCGACGGACAGCCCCCGGCGCACGAACGCCGGAATGCTCGCCTGGTAACTCGCCGTGGTCGCCACCTGCGCCCCGGCCGCGTAGTAGTCGAGATGCGCCCGCCGGATCAGGGAGGGGTCCTCCACCAGGAGCTTCGCCGACCACAGCGCATCGCCCAGGTCCGCGCCCAGGGACTCCAGATGGGTGGCCAGACCGCCGTCGAGAATCACCACCCCGCCACTGTACGTCACAGGTGACGGGGGATCCGGCGGACGATCTCGAAGACCTCCGGACGGTCCGGCGGGCCGGCCGCGGGAGCGGCCGTTCCGCCGGACCCGGCGGTCACCGCTTCCAGAAGGGGCGGCGCCGCTTCGGCTCGCTCAGCGTCTCCAGGCTCCGGACGGCCTGCCGCCACAGCGCGTCCGCGTCGGCGCCGGGGCCCGCCGACGTCAGCTCCCCGGCCAGCGCCTCCAGCTCCGCGTGGCCACCGAGGAAGACGGCCAGGGCGGCCAGGCGGCTGCCCAGATCGGACAGCAGGCGCAGCCGCTCGGCGGGGGGGAGGGACTCGGCGGCACGCAGCCGCCGGAGCTCCTCGGCCAGCTGCGTGCGCAGGGCGTCGTCTCGCGCACCGGAACCGGCCGGGACGCCGGCGGGGGTGGTGGGAGTGGGAGGCGGGACGGACCGGGACCTCATCGGCGAGCGCGGCACGGGGGTCCCGCCGTACACCGGTGCGGGGGAGGGCGGCGGAGATCCGGGAGCGGCCATCCGCGGCGCGGGCATGGGCGCGGGCATGGGCGCGGGCATGGGCGCGGACATGGCCACGGGCATGGCGGCCAGGGTCATCGGCGCGGCCGCGGCCGCCGGCGTCTCCCAGCCGCTCGGCGGCTCCACCGGCTGGATCACCCGGTGCTCCGGGCCGCCCTCGGCGACCACCCGGCTGTCGACCGCGACGAACGCGGTGAACCGGCAGAGCACGCCGTACTCCAGGGAGGTCGAGACGATCTCCTCCTCCAGTGAGCGGTCTCCGGCGGCGTAGCGGTCCTCCAGGTCGCGCAGCCGGGCCCGCGCCCAGATCGAGCGCACCGCCGGGTTGTCCGCCCGCGTCCCGGTGATCCGCCGCTCCCACGGCCGTCCGGCGGCGTCCAGGCCGCGCAGGACCACGCCGGCGGAGGACTCCGACGGCGTGCCCCGGTAGCGGCCGCGGACGGTCAGCGGCACGCCGGGATAGACCGAGCCGAGGCGGCCGGTCGAGCCGGGGACCGGTTCCAGGCCGTCCCCCGCCAGGGACAGGTCGGTGACCAGCGGCGCGCCGATCCTGCGGTGGATGTGCTCCATGGCCTCGTCCAGCCGGTCCTCCGACTCCACCAGCTCGCACCGGCCCGCGCCGAGCCCGGCCAGCCGGCCCAGGAAGCCCGCGTTGACGGCCTGGTCGATGCCGACCGTGTGCACCCGCACCCCGGCCAGCCGCCCGGCGGTCCGCTCCAGGATCTGGTCCTCGTTGCCCACCTGCCCGTCGGTGACCAGCACCAGCACCCGGTCCCGCGCGGAGTCGCCGAGCAGCGCGGCGGCGCGCTCCAGCGGCTCCACCATCTCGGTGCCGCCGCGCGCCTCCAGCCGGGCGAGGTACTCCACCGCCCGGTAGCGGTTGCGGTCGGTGGCCCGCACCAGTCCGCCGCCGTCCTCGCCGAGCCGCCCGGGGTGCTCCACCACGGTGTCGAAGGCGAGCACGGCGAACCGGTCGTCGCCGGTCAGCGTGTCGACGATGCGGGCGGCGGCGCGCCGGGCCGCGACCATCTTCCAGCCGGTCATGCTGCCCGAGCGGTCCAGCACCAGCACGACGTCCTTCGGCGCGGGCGCCGACGGCCCCCGCTCCGGGACCGCGGTCAGCGCGAACGTGCCCTCGTCCCCTGATCCGTCCGGGTCGGGGACGAGGGCCAGGGCGGTGGAGGCGTCGAAGCGCAGGCGCAGGATGAAGTCGCGGTCCAGCCGCTCGCCCGGCGCCAGCCGTACGGTGCGGCCCTCCTGCAGGACCGTGTGCAGGCTGGAGCGGACCTCGCGCAGCTCCAGGCCGGCGGCGTCGACGGTGACCGCGAGCGAGAGCCGCACCGGGTGGGGGAAGCCGGGCAGCAGCACCGGCGGGGTGATGCGGGAGGCGTCGGGGACCGCGTCGGTGTCGGCGGCCCAGCCGTCGCCGGCCTGCCCGCCGTCGAGCGGGGCGCCGGGGATGTAGCGGGGGGCGACGACCAGCGGGAAGCGGAACGTCGCCGCGCCGTCCTCGTAGGGGAGCGGCTGGTCGAGCGTGAGCCGTACGGTGACCCGCTCGCCCGGCACGATGTTGCCGACCCGGATGGTGAAGACGTCGGGCCGGTCCTCCTCGGCGATGGCCGCCCTCCGCCCCTCGGCGACCGCCTGGTCGTAGTCGGCCCTGGCCCGGCCGCGCTCCTTCAGCACGCCCTCGACGACGTGCCCGTCGGCCTCCATCCGGAAGGCCGTCACCGCGGCCCGGTCGGGCAGCGGGAAGACGTAGGTCGCCTCCAGCGCCACGTCGAAGGCGTTGCGGAAGGTCTGCGTCACCGTCACCCCGGCGGCCAGGCCGGAGACCTCGGCGGTGACGTCCACGCTCTCCAGGGGCAGGTTGCCGCGCTCGGTGACGAGCGCGCCCAGCCCGGCGTCGGGGACCGGCTCGCACTCGTCCGGCCGCAGCGGGGTGATGGAGTTGATCGTCATGGCTTTCCTTCCGGAGAGGCGAGCCCACGCTCGCGCAGGACCGCCAGGAGCGCCTCGGACGCGGCGGCGATCTCGGCGAGGTCGTCGTGGGACGGGGTACGGCTCGCGCCGTCGAGCAGGAGGGCCACCCCGGCGGCCAGCCGTACGGCGGGCACGGCCGAGGCGGTGGCGGTGGCGGTGGTGGAGGCGGCAGGGGAGGCCGGGGGAGGCCGGGGAGGCCGCCCCGCCGTACGGT
>NZ_CDRNDK010000544.1:0-3785 GCF_977012225.1 Planomonospora algeriensis
CGCAGGTCGCTCCGGCCGGGGGAAGTGCGGCCGCGGAGAGCGCGCCGGTGCGGAACCCGTTCGCGAGGACCGGCAGGCTGGCGGCCGCGTCGTGCCCGGAGCCGCCGATCACCGAGGGCGGGATCCCCCGCACGCGCGAGTACCTGGCGGCGGCCGTGAAGTGCCTGGACCGGGCCTGGTCCGCGCATTTCTCCCGGGCCGGGCTGAAGTTCCGCAAACCCGCGGTGCGCTTCTACGAGGAGCTCCCGGAGTACGTGTGCGGGGTGAAGAACCCCCACGTGGGCGCCCTCTACTGCGTCGAGCGGGCCACGCTGGTGTTCCCGCTCACCGGCATGTGGATCGAGGACCGGACCGACCTGTACCCCCTGCGGACGGCGGCCCACGAGTACGGCCACCACCTGCAGAGCCTCACCGGTGTCAGACGCGCCTACGAGGTCCTGGCCGGGCGCAGCGGAGACTCCAAGGGGGCCGAGCTCAGGCGCCGCTACGAGCTGCAGGCGGACTGCCTGGCGGGCGTGTTCCTGGGCGGCGTACGGCACTCGCTGGCGCGCACCGGGCGGGACTGGGAGGCGCTGTCCGACGCGCTCCGGGCCAGGGGCGACGATCCCGAGTACCGCTCCCACGGCACCGGCGCCAACCGGGTCCGCTGGTTCGAGCGCGGCCTCCGCACGGTCTCCCCGGCCGCCTGCGACACCTGGAGCGCCCCGCCGTCCAGGGTCTCCTGACCCGCGGAACGCGGCGTCCCGCGATGGAGCCGGCCCGGCCCGGCCGCCGCGGCCCCTTCCGGGCCGGTGCCCGCCACGTCGATCACACGCTGAGCCGGTCCGGCGGCCCGCTCAGGGCACCTGCCCGTACAGGCGTGGCAGGTCGACGAGGACGATCCTGTCGTCGGCCGCCGCGGCCGTACGGAGGTCGTCGTCGAATCCGGCTCCGCTGTAGCAGATCAGCCGGGTGCCCTCCGCGTCGTACTTCCTGACCGCCAGCAGGTCCCGCGCTCTGCGGAGCCGGTCGAGGTGGCGCAAGCCCATGACCTTGCCCCATTTCGCCTCACCCAGGGCGAGGAGCCGGGCGGGCCTGCCCGGTTCGCCGGAGGCGAGGGCGGCGACGTCCACCTGGATCGACTTCCTGCTGGAGGGGTCGGTCACGGCCCCGGAGCTCACCTGTGACGGAAGTTCGCCGAACAGCTCCAGACTGCTCCGGATGGTGAACTCCCGGCACAACTCCTCGAAGTGAGGGCCGACCACCTGGGAGAGGAAGCCGCTGCGGGACGCGGCCCACGCCTGCTCGGCGAGGCCTCGTTCCAGGAAGCTCCAGGTGCGTCGCATGACGCTCTCGTAGAACGTGATGAGAGGCTCCGTGATCCGGTAGACGGACCTGCCGGAGGCGAACGCGTCCTGCTCGCGGGTGATCAGGCGGCTGTCCTCCAGCACGGTCAGGGGATGGCCGATATGAGTGGAGGGCCGTCCGAGGTAGCCTGCGATCCCGCCGCGGGTGTTGTGCCCGGAGGCGATGGCTCCGAGCACGGCGTGGTATAGCGCGGGATCGCGGATGTCGGTCTCTTCGGCGAGGAGGTAGCGGGCCTCCCGGAAGATCGGGACCATGGGATTGAGCACGGTCCTGACCACCCAGTCGTCGAACTCCTCGCGGGAGGAGGGGGCGTCGGAGTAAAGGCCGCGAGTGACCAGGGCCGGGCCGTCGCGGGAGGTCAGGCGATGCGGCGGGCGGTGACGTCGTGGCCGCTCCAGAGCATGGCGATCTCGTGGGCCGGCTCGCCGACGAAGGTGAGCTCGACCTCGCCCTTCATCCGGGCGAAGTAACGGGTGCGCGACATCGGCCGCAACTCGGTCTTCTTCAGCCCGTGGACCTCGACCATCAGGCTCTCTCCCTCGCGCGTCACCTCGATGACCGAGGTCCGCCCCATGAACGCGCACTCGTAGCGGCCCGTGCAGGCGTCGAAGGCGGTCGGGTCCGCCGGGACGAAGACCCGCGCGCTCGGCATCTCGTACGGCTCGCCCCGCGCGATCGCCGTCAGCGCCGTCTCGATCTCGGCGTAGGCGGCGTTCTCGAAGTTCGACAGCACGACGACCGTCAGGTCGTCGGCGGGGTGGTGCGCGGTGACGCTCACGTAGCCGATGGTCCCGCCGGAGCTCTCCACGCGCCCGCCGGCCGCCGCGCAGCCGTAGGCGTAGCCGTCCACCTGCGGGGTGACCAGCAGCCGCAGCGCCCGGGGGCCGAGCACCTTCCCGGTGCACAGGCCGCGGACGCACCGGAACAGGTCCTCGGTGGTCGAGTGCAGCGCCCCGGCGGCGTACTGGTTGGAGTTGTCGAGGTACGGCGTGCGGACGACCCGCCCGTCCTGGGACATGTAGCCGTCGGCGTGGCCGGCGAGGACGTCGCCGGGCGCGCCGACCCCGCTGCGCTCCATGCCGAGCGGGGTGAGGATCTCGCTCCGGACGTGGTCGCCGTACGACCGGCCGGTGATCCGTTCGATCACCGCGCCGAGGAGGACCCAGCCGGAGTTGCTGTAGCTCATCCGCTCGCCGGGGGCGAAGAGCGGCGGCCGGTCCCGGAAGCCCGCGATCAGTTCGTCGGGGGTCCGGGGCAGGCCCATGGTCCAGGTGAAGCCCTCGGTGGTGATGTAGTCGGGGATGCCGGAGGTGTTGGTCAGCAGGTGGTGGAGGGTGACGCGGTCGCCGCCGGGGTAGCCGGGCAGGACCGTCTCCAGGGACTGCGCGACGTCGAGCACGCCCCGCTCCTGGAGCCGGAGGATCGCGATCGCGGTGAAGGTCTTGGTCTGTGATCCGATCCGGAAGGCCGTCCGCGGGGTGTTCGGCACGCCGTGCTCGTGGCTGGCCAGGCCGTACCCCCTGGACAGGATCACCCGGTCGCCCCGGGCGACCAGCACCGACCCGCTGAAGCGGCCGAGCCGGGTGTAGGCCTTCACCAGTGCGTCCATGCGCGCCGAGGTGCGCCAGTTCATGCCCTCTCCTTAGTCAACAATGATTATTCAACGTTGACTATTAGGACATGGCGGGTCGCTATAGTCAACTTTGAATATTCGCGGTCCGGATCCACGCCCAGGGAGTGCGGTTGTCCTCCAGCGCGCGCATGCTCGTGCTCGGGCTGCTCCAGCAGCGGCCCATGCACGGATACGAGATCACCCAGCTCACCGTGGAGGGAGAACTCGACCGGTGGACGCCCGTCCTGCCCGGTTCGGTCTACTACGCGCTCAACAAGCTGGAGAAGGACGGCCTGGTCCGGGCCGAGGCCGAGGAGCGGACGGGCGACCGGCTGCGGAAGATCTACGCGATCACCGAGGAGGGGCGCGCCGAGCTGAACCGCCTGCTGCTCGATACCCTCGGCCGGCCGCCGCACGGGGTGCGGTCGGCCCTGGCCCTGGCCGCGACCTGGATCCATCTGCTCCCCCGGGAGGAGGTCCTGGCCCGGCTGGCGGAGGCGGAGGCCGAGCTGGCGGAGGCCAGGGCGTACAACGAGCGGGGCCGCGCGCTGAAGGCGGGGATCTCCCCGCTGGCCGCCGCCCTGTTCGACAACGCCGCCGAGATCCTCGACGCCGACGAGCGCCTCCTGCGCCGCCTGCGCGAGCTGCTGCCGGGGCATGATGGCTGAATGCGCAGCAGACCGGGGGAAGTCCTGATTCGGGTGCTCGCCGCGGCCGGGCTGGCCGCGGCGACGGTGTTCGCCGGACCCGGCGTGCGGGCGGTGGAGCGTACGGCGGGCACGGCAGGCGGCGGTGTCCGCCGGACCCGGCGTGCGGGCGGCGGGTG
>NZ_CDRNDK010000545.1:0-3777 GCF_977012225.1 Planomonospora algeriensis
GGCCGGGCGCCCGGCCTCACCGGGTGCCGGTGCCGCCGGGCCGAAGGCGACGGCCGTCTGCGGGCCTGCCGTCCGGCGGACGGCGCGGCCTTGACGGGCAGGGTCAGGCGGACCCGGGTGCCGTGGCCGGGCCGGCTGTCGATGTGCACGTCCCCGCCGTGCATCTCGGCGATTCTCCGTACCAGGGCCAGGCCCACGCCGGTGCCGCCGATCGCCCGCTGCTCGGCGGTGCCGCCGCGGTAGAAGTCGTCGGAGACATGGTCGAGGTCGTGCGGCTCGATGCCGGCGCCGGTGTCGGCGACCTCGATCTGCGGGACCGGGTCGGCGGTGACGGTGACGTCGATCCGGCCGCCGGGCGGGGTGAACTTGACCGCGTTGTCCAGCAGGTGGGCCAGCGCGTGCCGGATGCGTCCGGCGTCGGCCCAGGCGATCACCGGTGCCGGGGCGTGCACGGTCACGGCCGGCTGCTCGGTGCGTCCCTGAGCGGTGATCGCCTGTACGGCGTTCCGGGCCAGGGCGACCAGATCGGTCTCGGCCGGGGTGAAGGCGGCGTTGCCGGCGTTCAGGCTGGCCATCAGCAGCAGTTCGTCCAGCAGCTGGCCCAGCCGGGTGCTGTTACGGTCGATGACCTCCAGGAAGCGGTCCTGCGTCACGGGGTCCAGGCCGCCCTCGCGGATCAGTTGCAGGTAGCTGTGGATCGAGGTCAGCGGGGTGCGCAGCTCGTGGTTGACGGTGCGCAGGAACTGGTTCTTCACCTCGTCGATCTGGCGCAGGCGGTGGACCTGCTGCTCCTGCCGGACGAGCAGGAGCTCGCGCTCCTCGGCGATCCGGCGGCGTTCGGTGACGTCGGTGGAGATGCCGTCGACCAGCAGCCGCCCGCCTTCGCGGCGGGGGACGCCCCGGGTCCAGATCCAGCGGGTGACGCCGTCCAGGCCGATGAGCCGGTACTCCAGCTGTGCCCGCTGACCGGAGATGAGCGTGGCGCAGTGGGCGCGGAAGGCGTCGCGGTCGCCGGGGTGGACGAAACGCAGCATCACGGCGATGAAGTCGTCGCCGGGGTCGAGGTGCAGCCGTCCGCCGAAGACGGTGGTGTGCTCGGTGTTGACGTAGACCGGCCGGGCCGTGCCGTCGGGCCGGACCTCGACCGTCCAGATCTTGTCGGTGAGCTGGTTGATGATCTGGTCGAACTGACGGCGGCTCTCGGCCAGGGCGAGGGCGAGCTCCTCGGCGCGGCGGCGCTCCATGTACCGGCCCACATGCGCGCACACCCCGTCCAGCAGATCGGCCAGGTCGTCGTCGGGGTGCTGGGGATGGTCGACGGCGAAAGCCAGCACGCCCAGGACCTGCGTGCCGCTGCACACCGGCAGGGCGACGGCCGAGCGCAGGCCGGCCCTCAACCCGGCCCGTACCCGGGGGGTGCTGTCCTGCGCGGCCGCCGTGTCCGCGACCCAGACCGCCTCACCGCGCTCCCACGCCAGTCCCGGCAGTTCCTCTCCCCGGGCGAACACGGTCGGATGGCCGGCGGTGAAGGCCGACAGGTCCCGTCCCGGCCTGCTCCAGGAACCGATGCGGACGATCGACGCCTGCTCCTCGTCCACCTGCCAGTACTCGCCGTAGGCCCAGCCCAGTGCGTCGGTGACCGCGGCGGCCACGCCGGCGGCGGCCTCCTGGCTGGAGGCCGCGTCGGCCAGCACCCGGGTGACGGCCTGCTGGGCCTCGCGCAGCAGGCCGATGCGGTACGAGTCGGTGATGTCGTGGCCGACGACCAGAGCGCCCAGGCGGCGCCCCTCCGGCGTGTCGATGGGCCGGCCGTTGACCAGGAAGCGGCGCGGCCCGGCATCGGTCTCGGCCACCACCTGCCGGCCCTGGAAGCACTCACCGGCCCACGCCCGGGCCAGCGGCATCTCCTCGACCGTCAGCGGGGTCCGCCCGTCGGGGGCGTACAGCGGATAGGACCTCAGCCAGGAGCGCACGTCGACCGGCGGGGTGTCGGTGCGCAGGCTCTCGCGCAGCGGCCGGTTGATCACCAGCCTGCCGTTCTCGTCGCAGGCCATCACCGACACCTCCAGGCTGTCGAGCAGGGCGCGCAGAAAGACGTGCTCCTGCCGCCTGCCCGCGGCCCCCAGCGCGACGTCGGCGCGGACCAGCCGCAGTGCGATCTCGGGCTCGATCAGGGCGGCCAGGTCCTCCAGGATCTGCACCTGCTCGCGGCCCCAGGCGCGGGCCGCGGTGTCGACGACGCACAACACGCCGATCGCCTGCGCGCCGGGCGCGTTCAGCGGCACCCCGGCATAGGCCGCCGGCCGCCCGCCGGTGTGCTCCACGAGATCGTGCCAGCGTCCGTCACCGCGGGTGTCGTCGATCACCAGCGGCGCGTCGTCCGCCACGACGTGCCGGCACAGCGACCGTGCCAGGGGATTCTCCCGCACAGCCTGCGGATCGGCCGCTCCCGCCGTGCTGATGACGACCTGCCGGTCCCCGGTGATCAGCGACACCATCGCGACCGGTACGTCCAGCAGCCGGGTCGTCATCCGCGTCACCCGATCCAGCACCGGTACCGCCGACGCGTCCAGCAGACCGGTGGCGTGCAGCGTCCGCAGCCGCTCCGGGTCACCGATGCGGTCCCGATCACTCGCTCCCATGACACCACCCCTTGCACCTTTCCTACCCAGGTGAGGGATTTCACCGGGCGCGCCGGTGACGGCTCCGCCATGACCGGTGCCCCTGCCGCCGGCGGTACCGGCACCGGCGGTGCTCCGTCACGGCGCCGCGGTGGGATGCTCCCGATGGGTGAAGATGCTGAGCAGGCTGTCGATGCGCACGTCGGCTTCCGCCGGGTGCCGGAAGCGCCGGGTGGCGTCGATGCTGTAATGGTTGCGCCGTCCCACCCGGGTGCGGGTGAGGTAGCCGGCCTCTTCCAGGTCGGCGACGATCGCCTGAGCGGCCCGCTCGGTGATCCCTATCTCGGCCGCCACATCGCGCAGGCGGATCTGCGGGTCCTGGGCGATCATCAGCAGGACCCGGGCGTGGTTGGTCAGGAACGTCCATCGGGCGGAAGGCCGGTTGGTGTCAGAGCTGCCCATGATCCCACCCTAGAAGTTCGCCGCCCGCCGGTTCGCCTCGTGGGCCGGATCACACGGGACGCGCGCCGGACCACCAGTGTCCTACGAAGGATATTTCATGTAATGCGGTTCGGGGTTATCCTTCGGGGGTGATGATTCAGCCCTACCGCACAGGCAAGCGAGGGACGGCGGGAGCGTCATGACCAACCGCGCCGTCGCCGAGGCATATATCAGGTCGGCCGGCACCGGTCCGGTCACCGGGATCCCGCCGCTGGACGGCGATCCGACGTTCCACGGCGAACGCCGGCTCGGGGACGGCACGCCCGCACCGGTGGAGCAGCCGCTCTACGACGACCGGCGCCTGCGGATCGTCCGGCGGGCCGGGCGCGCCGGTCACGTGCTGCGGCTCAGCGGGCAGATCGACGCCGGCAACAGCGCCGTGCTGGCGCACGTCCTGAACGGCGCCGGCGCACAGGACGCAGGCACCGTCATCGACCTCGGCCAGGTGAGCTTCATCGACGTCGCCGGGCTGCGCGCCCTGGTGACCTGCACGCGTCCGGCGTCGCACCGGGTGCGCCTGCACGACGTGCCGCCCCATGTGCAGCGCCTGCTGACCCTGCTGGACTGGGACCGCCTGTGCGACCGCAGCGTGCGCCCCGGCGACCTGCTCACCGATTCCGCGGCCTAGCCGCCGGCGGCGCCGGACCCCGGGGCG
>NZ_CDRNDK010000546.1:0-3772 GCF_977012225.1 Planomonospora algeriensis
CCGGCGCCCCGTGACCCGGCGGCGCGGCGGCGCGGCGGCGGCCAAGCAGGCGCCGGTGGGAGGGAACGCGCTGGTCAGCTCCATGCAGGCCACCGTCGTGATGGTCACCAGGACCGACGGGGACCTGGTCGACACCGGTGACCTGGTGGCGGTCATCGAGGCCATGAAGATGGAGCAGGCCATCACCGCCCACAGACCAGGCATGATCACCAACCTCGGCGTCGCCGCAGGCCAGACCATCGCCGCCGGCGCCGTCATCTGCGAGATCGTCTGATCCGATGAACGTCTGATCCGGCGAACGTCTGATCCGATGAACGGCGGACGGCGCGGGACCCGGCACCTGAGGGGTGCCGGGGTCCCGCGCCGTCTCTGTCTCCCGGGGCCGCCGGGCGCCCGATCCGCGTCAGGCGCTCTTGCGGCGCTGGGCCCGCAGGATCGCCAGGCGCTCGTTGAGGACCTCCTCGAGGTCTTCGATCGTGCGCCGCTCCAGCAGCATGTCCCAGTGCGTCCTGGGAGGTTTGGCCTTCTTGGCCTCCGGTAGCTCGCCGTCCACCCGGATCGCGGTGACACCGCACATGCGGCACTCCCACGTCGCGGGGATCTCGGCCTCGGCCGCGAACGGGACGTCGAATCGATGGCCCTTCGGGCAGGTGTAGGAAACCTCCTGACGCGGGGCCAGATCGGTGTTGCGGTCGTTCTCGTAGCTGGTCGCCCCGAGTCGGGTACCGCGCAGCGCACGCTCGCCCATGTCTCAATGCCTCCTGAAGGGCCCCGTCGTGAGGGGTTGAACTCCCACGGCGTACAACGCTTGATACCGTGTGTGGATTCCCACACACGGCGTGATCCAATCGCGCTTTTCGCCGCCGTCCTCGGCGGAGTGGTCCCGCGGGGGTCCTCAGAGGCGTTCGGGGACCGGGTTGCCGGCCGCGCGGATGGCCTTGGGCAGGTTGAGCGCGGCGAGCCCGGCCAGGCCGACCAGGAAGAAGACCACCAGCGAGACGATGCCGAGCCGGTAGCTGTCGGTCAGCTGGAGCGCCAGGCCCAGGGTGAAGGAGCCGAGGAACGTCGAGCCCTTGTCGCTGATCTCGTACAGGCTGTAGTACTCCGCCTCCTTGCCCTTGGGGATCACATGGGAGAACAGCGACCGCGACAGGGCCTGGGTGCCGCCCATCACGATCGCGATGGCGAACCCCAGGGCGAAGAACGGCAGCGCCGAGCCCTTCGGCAGGAAGTAGGCCACGATCACCACCGCGGTCCACGCGACCAGCGCGTACATGACGACCCGCTTGGCCCCGTGGGAGGCCGCCAGCCTGCCCAGCAGCAGCGCCCCGCCGAAGGCGACGAACTGCACCATCAGGATCGCGCCGATCCGCACCGTCTGGCTCAGCCCGAGCTCCTTGTCGGCGTAGGTGGCGGAGAAGGAGATGACCGTCTGCACGCCGTCGTTGTAGATGAGGTAGGTGACCAGGAAGCCCAGCGTCAGCGGGTAGTTGCGCAGGTCCTTGAGCGTACGGCCGAGCTGCCGGAAACTCCCGGTCATCGCCTGCCCGGCGCTCTCCGTCCCGCGGGCCATCGCGCGCCGGTTGCGCAGCCGCAGCATCGGGATGACCGTGAAGCCGCCCCACCACAGGCCAGCGGAGGCGAGCGCGATCCGCACCGCGTCGCCCTCGGAGACGCCGAAGGAGTCGTGGCCGAGGAACAGCCCCAGATGGATCGCGAGCAGCAGGCCGCCGCCCAGGTAGCCGAAGCCCCAGCCCCGGGCGGAGACCGTGTCGCGCTCGTCGGCCGTGGCGATCTGGGGCAGGAACGAGTTGTAGACGACGAACGCGGCGGCGAAGCCGACGCTGGCGAGGATGTAGAGCACGCCGCCCAGCAGGTAGCGGTCACCGGACAGGAACCAGAAGCAGACCGTCGCGCCCGCGCCCAGGTAGGCGAAGGCCCCCATGATCTCCTTCTTGCGGCCCGTGTGGTCGGCCAGGGCCCCCACCATGGGCATCAGGACGATCTGCAGGATGGCGGCGGCGCCCACCACGAACGAGTAGTAGGCGCTGGGCCGGACGTCGAACCAGAGCACCGGGACGTAGGCCGCCCCGGCGGTCTTCGCGGCCTGCTCGGCGATCGTCGTCAGGTACGGCCCGAGGAAGACGGTCAGGACCGTGGTGGGGAAGGCCGAGTTGGCCCAGTCGTACCAGTACCAGCCGCGCTGCTCTCGGCGGCGGGACTGCGGGGTCTCTTCGACGGCCGGTTCGGCGGTCATGGCGTCCTCGGTTCGCTGGGGGAGGAGGGATCGGGGAGTCGCGCCGGGATGGTCAGCGGCCGCGGGGGAGCGGCGGGGGAAGGCGCGGGGGCCGCGCCGGGTCAGGCGGCGAGCCTGCCGGGGTGCCACTGGCCGCGGGCCTCGAGCACCTCGCGCAACCCGGAGATGTTGTCGGTCATCACGCCGTCCACGCCGAGGTCGAGCAGGCGCTCCATCTCCCGGGGGTTGTTGACCGTCCACACGTGCAGCTGCATGCCGAGGGCGTGCGCCGTACGGACGAGGGAGGGGGTGGTGACCCGCAGGCCGCGGAAGCCCACCGGGACCTGCGCGCACGGCACCCCGGCGCGGGCCAGCCGGGAGAGCAGCCGGCCGTAGGCGGCGGTGCTGGCGGCGGCGCGCAGGGTGGCGACACCGCGCGGGCCGAGGGAGGAGCACACGTCGCGGCCGAGCGCGGCGCGGGCGCGCAGCAGGCGCTCGTCGGAGAAGGAGGTGAGGCAGATCCGGTCGTAGGCGTTGGTCCGCCGGACCACCTCGGCCAGCGGCGCGATGGCCGTCGACTCCTTGACGTCGATGTTGAAGCGCGCCTCCGGCCAGGAGCCCAGCAGGTCCTCCATGAGCGGGATCTCGTCCACGCCGCCGATCCGCGCCTCGCGCACCACCCGGTACGGCAGGGCGGCGATCCGGCCGCGCCGGTCGGTCACCCGGTCCAGGGTGTGGTCGTGGAAGGCCAGCAGCACGCCGTCGACGGTGGCGTGGGCGTCGGTCTCCAGATAGGTGTAGCCGAGTTCCACCGCGCGGGCGAAGGCGGCGTGGGTGTTCTCCCGGTTCTCCGACGCCCCGCCGCGGTGGGCGAAGGCGAGCGGTCCGGGATGGTCGAGAAACGGATAACGACGCTGCACGTGCAGGAGTATGCCCGGTATGGGCGGAGCCCGTCATCGACCGCGGGTGAACGTTTGGGTCACGGCCCTCAAAACATCCCCGCCGGTCCGTCCCGGCGGGCGCACGGGCCCGGCGGAGGCCGGCCGGAGGACGGGGCCGCAGGAGATGAACGAGCAGACCACCACCCGGTCGCCCATCTTGTGCCTGCGGACCTCCGAGCCGACCGCGACGGCCTCGCCGATGAACTCGTGGCCGATGACGTCGCCGGCCCGCATCGCCGGGATGTAGCCGCCCAGCAGGTGCAGGTCGGAGCCGCACGTCGTGGTCAGCCGGACCTTCACGATCATGTCCTGGGCGTTGAGGATCTGCGGGTCGGGGACCTGCTCGACCGAGAGCTCGTCCACGCCCTGCCAGCACAGCGCCTTCACAGCCGTCCCTCCCCGCTCGCCCGGCGGATCACCGGATCCAGGACCTTTCCGGTCACCGCGAGCCGGTTCGTCGACGGTTCGTCGGGACGGAGGACCTCCCCGGTCTCCAGGAGGGACTTGGCCTCGCGCAGGGCCCTGCGCACCTCCTGGCGGGGGTCGTCGCCGCTGAGGCGGGCGGCCGCCCCGCGGGCGCCCCGGGGGACCGGTT
>NZ_CDRNDK010000547.1:0-3771 GCF_977012225.1 Planomonospora algeriensis
CAAGGTCACCAAGAGCGACGTCACCTACAAGTAGGCCGTAGGCACGTCCTCGGCAAGGGGCGCCACCGCGCGGTGGGCGCCCCTTCGCGATCACGGACCCGAGCCGGTGTAGAGGCGGGCGACGACCTCCTCCAGGGAGTCCCCGTCCGGAGCCGTGGCGCGCAGGTCGTCGAGGGTCCCGTCGAAGCCGAGCCGGCCGTGGTCGATGAGCATGACGCGGCGGCAGAGCTTCTCGATGTCGCCCAGGTCGTGGGTGGTGAGCAGGACGGTCGTGCCGCGCTCGGCGTTGAGGCGGCGCAGGAAGTCGCGCATGGCGACCTTGCTGACCACGTCGAGGCCGATCGTCGGCTCGTCCAGGACCAGGACGGCGGGGTCGTGCAGGAGGGCGGCGGTGACGTCGCCGCGCATGCGCTGGCCGAGGCTGAGCTGGCGGACCGGGGTGTCCATGAACGCCCCGAGGTCGAGCAGGCCGGCCAGCTCGTCCAGCCGCCGCCGGAAATCAATTCGATCTACTTTGTAAAGGTGTCGGATCAGCTGGAAGCTGTCCTTCAACGGCAGGTCCCACCACAGGGTGGTCCGCTGCCCGAAGACCACCCCGATCCGGCGGGCGAGCGCGGTGCGGCGGCGCGTGGGATCGAGCCCCGCGACCCGCAGGCGGCCCGAGGTGGGGGCCAGGATGCCGGTGAGCATCTTGATGGTGGTGGACTTGCCCGCACCGTTGGGGCCGAGGTAGCCGACGAACTCCCCGGCTCCGACCGTGAACGACAGATCCCGTACGGCGTGCACGGTCCGCCGGGCGCTGCCCCGGCCGACGGTGAAGGAACGCCCTGCCCGGTCGACTTCGATCATCTGGTCAACTCCCCGTGGAACGGTAGCGGCGGATGCCCGCCCGCCAGGCCAGCGCGGCGGCCAGGGCGAGCAGCAGGGCGGCGAGCGGCGCGGCGAAGCGCAGCCAGTACGGCAGGCCGAGCGGGTCGGGCCGGTCCAGCACGTACAGGGTCGGCTGCCAATTGACGAACGCCAGCGGGACGACGAACGTCACCCCCTTGACGAGCTGCTCGCCGTAGACGCTGAGGGGGTACTGGGTCAGCGAGCTGCCGCCGTAGGTGAAGGCGTTGGCCACCTCGGGGGCGTCGGTCAGCAGGAACTGCAGGGCCCCGCCGAGCGTGAAGACCGCGGCGAAGATGACGACTCCGCACGCGATCATCAGCGGGACCGCCCACGCCCGCTCCCAGGGCAGGCCGAGCCGGGGCAGGGCGATGCCGAGCACCACCGCGGACTGGGCGAGCCGGCCGAAGCGGTGCACGCTGAAGCGGTCGGTGGCCATCTGGACGAACGCGGAGACCGGGCGGATCAGCATGGTGTCGAAGCTCCCGCTCCGGATGTGGTGGCTGAGCCGGTCGACGTTGCCGAAGAGCGTGTCGGCCAGGGCGAAGGACATGTCCGCGGTGCCGTACAGGAACATGACCTCGGCCAGGCCGAACCCGCCGAGCGAATCGGTGTGCCGGAAGATGATCCAGATGGCCGCGACGTCCAAGGCGTTGACGGCGAACGAGCCGAGGGTCATCATCGCCAGCGACGCGGGGTACTGGGCGGAGGCGCGCAACCAGGTCCACGCGAGCAGCAGGTAGGTCCTAACCACGGGCGGCTCCGTTCCGGGCGCCCGCGGCGCGGTCCGCGCGGGACCGTCCCGGGTCAGCCACCCTGGACCACCACCTTGCGGCGGGCGGCGCGGGTGGCCAGGGTGCCCAGCGCGAGCAGCGCCGCAGCCCACCCGGCCTGGAAGGCGAGCGACTCCAGGACGTCCCGCTTGCCGAGGTAGACGTCGGCGGGGACCTGGACCATGGCCGCCCAGGGCAGGGACCGGGCCAGGGCGCCGAACCAGCCGGGGAACAGGTGCAGGGGCAGGACCATGCCGCTGAGGAAGAGCGTCAGCACCAGGGAGAGCGACTGCACGCCCTGATCGTCGACGATCAGCAGCACGACAGCGCCGTCAGGTAGCGCAGGGTGAAGCTGACGAGCACCCCCAGGACGAACGAGGCGGTGAAGGCGGCCCAGGTCGCCGGGTCGGCCGGCACGACGATGCCGAACAGGGCGGCGCCGAGGACGGTGGGCGGCAGGCTGCGCAGCAGGAACAGGTAGGCGGCGCGGCCCAGGTCGTCGGCGAGGCTCCACAGCTGCAGGGAGGCCGGGCGCAGCAGGTCGACGGCGACGTCCCCGCTGCGCACGCGCCCGGCGAGCTGCAGCCCGCCGCCGAAGACCTGCATGGGACCGATGAACGCCTGGCTGAGGAAGCAGAAGGTGACGGCGTCCGTCACGTCGTAGCCGGCGAGGCCGGGGCGGGCCTGCCAGAGGGCGATCAGGACGTAGGCGCGGAGGATGCCGAAGACGCTGTTGGTGAAGGCTCCGGCGAGGGCGGCGGCGCGGTAGGCGGAGTGACGGCGGAAGCCGTAGGCGGCGATGCGCGCGTAGAGCAGGAAGGCGTCCTCCAGGGAGGTCCGGTGCACCGGGACGGCGGTGCCATTTTCCCCGCGGTCCCGCGCCGGGGCAACGGGTTTTCGTCGCGCCCGCCCGCAGGTGGCGCGGCCCGCGGGGGAGGACGGCGCGGTACGGGCCCACAGGCGGGCGGGCCGCGGTTACGGAGAGAGATATGGGACATCTCGTCACATATCCGTAACCATGGCGATATCTTCGCGGAATGGTAGAAGGAAGTTCTGAAGGGCATCCTCCTCTCAAGGAGGTGCCCGCATGCGCGACGAGATCAACGTGGACGTCTGCCCCGGCTACCCTGTCAGCTGGCAGGCCACGGCGCTCAACACGATCCTGCGCGGCACGTTCAAGCCGATCTCCGGGCTCCTGCTGCGGTCGGACGCCAGCGTGGTCGCCGCCTCCCGGATCGTCGCCCTGGCCAAGAAGGTCCCGCTCCGGCTGCCCGAGCACGTGACCGTCGAGGGGGAGTCCCTCGGAGGGTGCGAGGGGGAGTGGGTCCGGGCCGGGCGGGAGCTCGACGAGCGCAAGGTCCTGCTCTACTTCCACGGCGGCGCCTACTTCGTCTGCTCCCCGGCCACCCACCGGCCGATCACCTGGCGCCTGTCGGTCGCCGCCCGGCGCCCGGTGCTGGCCCTCGACTACCGCCAGGGCCCGGTGCACACGCTGGCCGAGTCGCTGGAGGACGCGCTCGCCGCCTACCTGTGCCTGCTGGAACGGGGGCACGACCCGGCCGACGTCCTGTTCGCGGGCGACTCGGCGGGCGGCCACCTCACCCTGGCCACCCTGCTGGCGCTGCGCGACCGGGGGCTGCCGCTGCCCGCCGCCGCCGTATGCCTGTCCCCGTGGACCGACCTCACCGACACCCCCCGCCGGGCCAACCGCCTGGCCGACCCGCTGATCCCGGCCGGCCGCGTCGACTGGCTCGCCCGGCGCTGGACCTCCGGCCTCGACGCGCGCGACCCCCTGGTCTCCCCGGTGCTGGGCGACTACGCGGGCCTGCCGCCGCTGATGATCGTCACCGGTTCCACCGAGGTCCTCCGCGACGAGGGCCGCCGCGTGGCCGAGCGCGCCCGCGAGGCGGGCGTGCCGGTGACCTACGAGGAGTGGCGGCGCATGCCGCACGTCTTCCCCCTCCTGGCCGACATCCTCCCCGAGGCGCGCCAGGCCTTCCTGCACATCGCCCGTTTCCTGGGCGCGGCCGAGGCGCTCTCCACCGGGGCGTCCCGCGGCGGACACCTCCGCCGAGGCCCGCTCGCCGCGGACCTGCGCGCCGCGGACCCC
>NZ_CDRNDK010000548.1:0-3765 GCF_977012225.1 Planomonospora algeriensis
GCACCTACACCCTCACCCGTGGCCCAGAACCCTGATTAGCTGCGGAACCCAGGCGTAGCAGTGACCGGCGATGCAGTCGGAGTAGGTCGCATGACCTGCCCACCTCGCACCGGCCGTGATCCGCGCCAGCCCTTCGCTGAACGAAGTGGGCGTGGAGATGAGCCACTCCGCCGCGGAAGCCGCCGCACCACCGCGTATCCAGCAGGCTTGGATCGCCGACAACCGGACCATGTCCTCAAGGCTCTCGTCGACCATCCGGCTCAGACACCCGGCCACTATGTCATCCGGAATACGACGTCTCGCGGGTACGTCGCATCCGGGAAGAAGCAGGTCGGTCATACCGTCTCCTCGCTGTAAAGATCATCCGGTGCCGCGGATCCGATCATCACCGTGGACAGAACCCGCACACAATGATCATCTTCTCCGATCGACGGCGACTTGATCCGGCCCTGTCGGCGGGAAACCGCCCACTACTCGTCATACTGATCAAGGCGGGCAAGGTATCCGTCGATCTCGGCGACCTCGGGTGAACCTGCTCCGAAACGCATCACCCGCTCCTCCCGGATCACCCCTTCCACCAACCGAGGTCGAGCAGGACCTTCTCGATCACGACCTCGAACGGCTTCTCGGTGTGCGCCCCGCTTATGCACCCATCTCAGGAGAAAGTCGACTACGTTCCGAGACTAGATAGTCACAAAGAAGCATGAATCCCTGCGAAAGACCACGTCGTAAAGTGAAGATATGACGGTGCTGACTATCGAACTCGACCCTCAGATGGAAGCCGCCCTGGCCGACCTCACGGTCGACGGCGACAGCCCGGAGACCGCGATCCGCCTCGCTGTGCTCACCGCGTGGCGCCTGCGCTGCGATGAGCGCATCCGCGCCCAGGCCGAGGCCATCGCGGCCGATCCCGACGACCAGGCCGAGATCCGAGCGATCCAGCACGAGCTGGATGACCTCCGTGCGTGGTGACCTTTACCGTCTGCGCGCACCTCGGGACGCGATAGGTCACGAGCAGCACGGTGAGCGCTTCGCGGTGGTGGTGCAGTCCGATCTCCTCAGTGCCTTCTCCACAGTGCTGATCGCGCCCACTTCGACAAGCGCGAGGGAGGCGGACTTCCGTCCCACCGTGGAAATCAACGGCAAGGACACCAAGGTCCTCCTCGACCAGACGACCGCGGTCGATCCCCAACGCCTGGGAGAGTTCGCCGGACGGCTGTCACCAGAGGAGACCGGCCAGATCGACACTGCCCTGCGGATCGGCTTCGGCCTGCTCTGGTAATCACCTTCAGCTGTATCCAGCCGACAGACCCCACCCTCCGCGGCAACCGGGTCAGTCATCCGACCGCCTCCGACTGGAGCTGACCGCTGCCGTTCGGGAAATGACCGTCGTAGAGGGTCGGGGAACCGCCCGACGGTCCAGCAACGGGCCAACCATGCCCACCAGGCGACAAAACGGACACAGAAACGATCAAGGGAGCGGCATCGCCGCAGGTCGTGAGGGGTAGGGCGGGCGGGACTCGAACCCGCGACCCAGGGATTATGAGCGTGCCTCGCCCCGTGACGGCCCATGATCGGCGGTGCCAGACGGGGATGTTTCCGCACGTCAGCGGCGGTCGCCGGTGACGCCTGCTGACGGCCCGTACGTGGGCACGGACGCACGTCCGTGCCCACCACGTGCCCCATCAGGCATTACGACGCCCCATGAGCTCTTTTCAATTCGGCGGCACTGGTCAGCGTAGGTACAAGGGGGCTGGGCCGAGGTGAGATAAGGCCCCGATAAGACAGCAGTCAACCAAGACAGGACGTCTGTCAACGCTCCCGCAACTTTGGTTCTGGCACGAATTCCGTGATCCTCCAGCGGTCTCCGAGATGCCCTGTTGACCATGATGTGTGACGGTCTCGGAGTTGCTCACGGTCCTGTTCCCCCACCTGGCCTGCCTGGACATCGACCACGTGCACCGATCCGGGAGATCGGTACGGATCCAGGCCCGGACACGCACGTCACAGGCGGCCTGCCCCGGATGCGGGACGATCTCCGCCCGGGTGCACAGCAGCTACGAGCGGCGCCTGTGTGACACCGCCGTCAGCGGTCAGGAGACCATCGTCCATCTGCGCGTTTTACGGTTCCGGTGCGGCAACGACGACTGCACCAAAAAGACCTTCGCCGAGCAGGTCCCCGGGCTGACCACCCGCTACGGTCGCCACAGCGTCCACCTCCGCCAGGTGCTGCAGACGATCGCCCTGGCCCTGGGCGGACGGGCCGGTGCCCGCCTGGCCCACCGGCTCGCCACGGCGGTGAGCCGGATGACGCTGATCCGGCTGATCCGCTCCCTGCCCGACCCGCAGCTGGCTTCTGCGCCCCAGGTGCTGGGCGTGGACGACTTCGCGCTGCGGCGCGGCCACACCTACGGCACGATCCTCATCGACATCACCACCAGCCGACCCGTCGACGTGCTGTTCGACCGGTCCGCCGATTCGCTGGCCGCCTGGCTGCGCGCCCATCCCGGCATCGAGGTCGTCTGCCGCGACCGGGCCGGCTGCTACGCCGAGGGAACCAGCCGCGGCGCGCCCGAGGCCATCCAGATCGCCGACCGGTGGCACATGTGGCGCAACCTCGGCGAGGCCGTCGAGCGCACCGTCACCCAACACCGCTCCCACCTGCGCGAGGTGACTCACCTCATGGGGCAGGTCGATGTCCCCGCACAGCATCCGGCCGCCGCGGCTCCCGTCCCCGAACCCGACACGGATGGCATGCGTTCCGGTCTGCTGGCCGAACGGACCCGTCGGCGGCACGCCGCCGTCCACCACCTGCTCGCCCAGGGTCGTGATCTCCGGGCGATCGCGCGAGAGCTCGGCCTGGCCCGCAACACCGTCCGCCGCTTCGCCCGCACCGCCGACCCTGAAGACCTCCTGGTGCACAACGGCACCGGAAAACGCCCCAAGAACCTAGAGCCGTTCGCCCCCTACCTGCGGCAGCGCTGGAAGGAAGGCTGCACCAACGCCGAACGGCTCTACCAGGAGATCACCGCCATGGGCTACCGCGGCAAAAGCACCGCCCTGCGCACATACGTGCACCCGTGGAGGTCGCAGACCACGATCATCCCACCGTCGCGGCCGCAACCGCCGAGCGTCCGCACGGCCACCGGCTGGTTCCTGCGCCACCCCGACAGCCTGGACACCGACGAGCGGCGGCAGTTCGACGCCCTCACCGATGCCTGCCCGCCGCTGGCCGCCGTCCGCGGCCACGTCCGCGGCTTCGCCGACATGATGCTGCAGCTGCGCGGCGAGCGCTTGGAGCAGTGGATGAACGACGTCCGGGCCGACGACCTGCCTGAGCTGCGCTCCTTCGTCACCGGCCTGCACCGTGACTTCGACGCGGCCAGGGCCGGCCTCAGCCTGCCCTACAGCTCCGGGAAGGTCGAAGGCCACGTGAACCGCATCAAGATGATCAAGAGGCAGATGTACGGCCGGGCCAACCCCGATCTCCTGCGCAAACGCGTTCTCCTGGTCAACTGAGGAGGGTCAGCTCACGGAATTCGTGCCAGAACCAGTTTTCAGGAAGCAGCGACAGACGTCCCGACCGGAAGGCTCGCTGCTGCCTTACCGCGCCGCGATCCTGCTGTCCAAGCGCACTCTTGCCCGCCCGGCCGACCTGATCCGCGCCCACCGCGACCTTGAAGGCATAGAAAGTAGTGACCCGGCTCCGCTACTGATGTTGAAAGGCTGAGGTGTGTTGATCAGACCGGCTGGAGGACCAGACCG
>NZ_CDRNDK010000549.1:0-3758 GCF_977012225.1 Planomonospora algeriensis
GCGGGCCCCGCACTACACCGACATGCTGCGGCGGGCCGGGGTGCCCGCCGATCCGGCCGACCCGCGCGCCGGCGCCGCGGCCCTGGTCGAGGCGGGCGTCTACGTGTACGGCACAGCGGAGGAGGTCGCCGAACGGCTGCGCGGCTACCGCGAAGCGGGCGTCGGGGAGGTCGTCCTCAACCTCGCCGGCGTCGTGGCGGCCGAGGGCTTCCCGGCGGCGCTCGCGGACGCCGAGCACCTGCTGCACACCGTGGCGGACGCCGAGCACCCGCTGCACGCCGTGGCGGACGCCGAGCACCCGCTGCACGCCGTGGCGGACGCCGATGAGTGAGACCGGGCGGCTCCAGACCCCGCCGCCACCGCCGTTCCCCGGCGAGCGCCTGCTCATCCTGGCCACCGGCTCGCTCGGCGCCGCCTTCCTGCCGTACTGGCTCAACTGGCTGCGGGGCTCCTACCCGGACCTGGACGTCCGGGTGGTGGTGACCAGGAGCGCGGAGCGGTTCGTCAGCCGGCAGGCGATCGCGGCCCTCATCGGCGGGGACGTGCCCGTCGACGCCTGGCCGGACGATCCGGGACCGGGGTCGCCGCACGTGGAGTACGCGAGCTGGGCCGACGCGGTGGTGGTCTATCCGGCGACCTACCACTTCCTGGGCCGGTTCGCCGGCGGTCTCGCCGACACCCCGATGCTGCTGGCGCTCCAGTGCACCTCCGCGCCGATCGGGATCGCGCCGGCCCTGCCGCCCGGGGCCGACTCCTCCCACGCCTACCGGCGGCACCGCGCCGCGATCGCGGAGCGGCCCAACGTCGTGGTCGTCGACCCGGTGCCGGTCCTGAGCGCCCACACCCGGAAGCGGGACGCCCTGGGGGCGGCCCCGCTCCCCGTCCTGATCGAACGATTGGCCGAGCTGCGCGCCACGCGCGGGAAGGAGGAGGACCAGTGAGCCGAGCCGGTGACTCCTACGGCACGGGTTACGTGCTGACCGCGATCGCCCGGTCGGCCGAGGGGGACTACCGGTGGGCCCGGCGTCCCGGGCCGCACCGGGGCGGCGCGCTCCGCACCCCGGACCCCGCCGTCCTGGACGCCGTCCGTACGGCGGCGCGGGGGCGGGTCGAGCTCACGCTCCCGGAGCGCGCGGACGCCGCCATCATGACGTACCGGGCCGGTCAGGCCCGCTCCCTCGCCGCCGTGCTGCTCGGCCCGGGGGAGGGCGAGAGCGACGACGACGTCGCGCGGATCGCGGCGGACACCCTGGCGGAGACCGGCGCGGCCCTCGCCCGGTTGCACGCCGTACCCCTGCCCCGGGCCGAGCTCCCGTCCCCCGACGGCCTGGTGCGGCTGCTCTGCTGGCTGCGGGACGGGCACGGGCCCGGCGACGCGCCCCGAGCTGCACCGCCGGGGCGGTCCAGGTGCTGGGACGGGAGCGGATGGCCACGGCGGCGGCGTGGTGCCTCCCGCCCGCGGAGGCGCGCGCGCCCTGCTGCACGGCGGCCCCGGCCTGGGCATCCTCCTGCCCCTGGCCCCCGGTGCGCACGGCGCCCTGCTGACCGGGGAGAACCTGGCCGCCGGCCCGCCGGAGTCCGACGTGGGGTGGATCATCGGCGAGCTGGTGGAGCTCCGCGAGTCGGTCCGCCGGTTCGGCGCGCGCCGCGACCTCGACTTCGACCTGTTCATCGGCCGCGTCCTGGACGGCTACGGCGCCGCACTGGACCTCGCCGCCGTAGGCAGGACGACCGCGCTGCGTTTCCTGACCCACCTGCACGACTTCGCCGCCTACCTGAAGTGGAACGACGTCCTCGTGGAGTACCTCGGGCTCGTCGCCGACGTGATCGACACGGCCGGCGCCGGGCGGCTGCTGCCCTCCCCCGGCGGGGTGGTCCGTCCGTGAACACCGCCGAGATCACGCGTGTGACGCTCTCCAACGGACTGCGGATCGTCATCGAGGAGGAGCACTCCGCCCCCGTGGCCGGCGTCGCGGTGCACTACGGCATCGGCTTCCGCGCGGAGGCCGAAGGCTCCTCGGGCCTGGCCCACCTGTTCGAGCACCTGATGTTCCAGAGCGCCGCCGGCACCGGGCCGAGCCACTTCCAGCAGGTCGAACGCGCCGGGGGGTTCTGCAACGCCTCCACCCGCCAGGACTACACCGACTTCTACAGCGTGGTCCCCGCCGACGCGGTCGCGGACGTGATCGCGCTGGAGGCCGGCCGCATGCGCGCCCCCGTGATCACCGAGCGGGCCGTCCGGACCCAGATCTCGGTGATCCGCGAGGAGATCCTGGGCAAGATCCGCAAGCCCTACGGCGGTTTCCCCTGGCCCCGCCTCTCCCCCGTGCTGTTCCGCTCCTTCGCCAACGCCCACGACGGGTACGGCGACTACGCCACCCTCCAGCACGTGACCGTCGCCGACTGCGTGGAGTTCTTCGACCGGCACTACGGTCCGGGCAACGCGGTGGTGACGGTCGCGGGCGACGTCGAGCCCGAGGCGGTGCTGGAGGTCGTCGAGCGCGCCTTCGGGACCGTCGCCCCCCGCCCCGTCGCCCCGCCCGCGCCGTACGGGGAACCGGGACCCGTGGGGCAGGCGGTGGCCGAGTACGCGGACCCGCTGGCGCCGCTGCCCGCCTTCGCCCTCGGTCACCGGGTGCCCGATCCGGCCGCCCGTCCCGAGGCGCACCTCGCGCTGTCCGCCCTGGCCGGCGTGCTGGCCGGCGGTGCACGGCCCCGGCTGCGGGAACGGCTGCACCGGGAGACCGGGCACAACGTCTCCTTCTCGGCCCGCGTCGGCCTGTTCGACCTGCTCGACGCCCGCGACCCCGACATGTGGGTGCTCACCGCGATCCACCCGGCGGACCTTCCGGCCGAACGGGTGCTGGCCGCCGTGGACGCCGAACTGGACGCGCTCGGCGCCGCCGGACCCGCGGACGGGGAACTGCGGCGCCGGCGTACCGCCTGGCTGCTGTCCCACCACCGTTCCATGGACCGGCTCGCCGACCGGGTGCGCGTGCTCGGGCGCTTCGAGCTGCTGTTCGGCGATCCCGGACTGGCCGCGCGGCTGCCCGAGCTGTACGCCGGGGTGGGCGCCGCCGACGTGGCCGCGGCGGCACGCGGCCTGCGCCGGCCCTCCCGCGCGCTGCTGCGGGTCCTCCCGGGGAGGGACCGTGGGTAAGGACCTCGTCGACCGCGCGCCGGCCGACGGGCTGCGCGTGCTGGCGGTACGGCACGGCGCGACCCCCCTGGTCGAGGCACGACTGCTCCTGCCCTCCCCCTGCCCGACCCGGGCCGAGCTGGCCGAGTCGATCCTGCTGGCGGCCTGCCTGTCGCGGGGGCGGGACGCCGGGGACGCCGAGAACGGCGGGGACACCGGGGACGGCGTGGAGCTGGACGTGACGGCCGACGTCCATCAGCTGACCGCCGCCGCCTGCTGCCCGCTGCCCGACGCGGACGCGCTGGCACGGAGGCTGGCCCAGGTGGTGCGGGACGTGCCCGCCGAGGTCGAGCCGGCCCGCGGCCACCTGATCGCGCAGCTCAAGGTGGCCGGGGCGCACCTCGACGTCATGGTGCGGACGGAGCTCGCACGGCACCTGTTCGGCGACCATCCGGCGGCGTTCCCGATGCCGGGTGAGGACGAGCTGGCGGCGATCACCGAGGTACGGCGCCGGCCGTCCGATCCGCGCGGCGCGGTCCTGGTGATCCTCTCCCCGGACGACCCGCGTCGATCGGCCGACGCCGCGGAGCGCGCGCTGGCCGGATGGCGGGCCCCCGCG
>NZ_CDRNDK010000550.1:0-3752 GCF_977012225.1 Planomonospora algeriensis
CCAGGGCCACCCACAGCGCGCGGAGCTGGGCCCGGTCCACCTCGACGGAGGGGTCGGCGAGCAGGTCGAGGAGCTCGTCGGGGCCGCCGTGCGAGGCGAGCAGGTCGGCCAGCGTGGTCCGCACGCCGATCATCGCCAGGGCCGCCGGGTCGGCCGCGGGCGGGGCGTCGCCGTACAGGCCGAACAGGAGCGGGTCGCCGCCCGGCAGGCGCAGCTGGGTGGGGCGCCTGCCGCCGAGCACCGGGTGGGTGGACAGCCACCACGAGGTGTAGGACGGCACCTCCACCACCTCGCCCGCGGCCACGACGCGCAGCGGGTGCAGGACCGCCCGCAGCGGCGGGCGCGAGAGCAGCGCCAGGGCGGAGGGCCAGTCGGCGACGTACTCCAGGTCGCGGACGGCGGAGAACTCCCTGGCCACCGGGGGGACGTCCAGCTCCGGCAGCAGGTCGAGCACGGCCTCCAGCCACTCGTCCTCGCGGTCGAGGTCGTGGTCGCAGTCGTCCGGGTCGATCATCACGTCGGTGTCGTTGACGACCGCGAAGCCGTCGAGCACCCCGGCCGCGGCCAGCACCCGCGGGCCGTACCGCTCGACCAGCTCCGGTGCGGCCGTGCCGAAGTGGGTCTCGGTGTCCAGCAGCCCGGCCAGCGAGCCGTCGGCCAGCAGCAGCTCGCCCGCCGGGTAGAGCTCGCCGTCGGCGCCGCGCAGCGCCAGGTCGGCCAGCCACGGGGCCTCACCGGCGGTCAGCCCCGCGGCGTCGACCAGGGCGAGCACGGCCTGGGCCACCGGCTCGGGGTCGGCGCTCTCCAGGGACTCGGAGACGGCCCTGCGGGTGAGCGGGTCCTCCAGGACCGCGCGCGGCGTCGCCTCGGCGGCGCCGAGGCGGAGCAGCAGCGGGTGGGCGGCGTCCGGGTGACGACCGCGGAGCCCGAGCGGAGCGAGCACGTCCGGGTCCAGGGCGCCGCGCTCGGTCAGCACCAGCGTGCCGCGCGGGCCGCGGACCAGGCGGCCGTCGGAGAGCGGGACCGGCAGCGCGCCGAGCGCCTCCAGATCGTCGGCGGGCAGCACCTCGTACAGCGAGCGCCACCAGGCCGGGTCGCGATCGGCGGCCGTCTCGCCCGACAGGTCGCCGGCGAGCAGGTCCACGACGTCGGCGAGCTCGACCCGCTTCACACCGAGCGTGGTGATCGCGGGATGCCGGACCGGCCAGCCGGCGGGCAGCAGGCCGGGCACCGCCGCGGCGATCCGCTCCAGCAGCTCGCCGGAGGCCGCCACCACGCTCGCCTGCCGGCCGGACACGACGAACTCGCCGCCGGACCCGCCGGACCCACTGGACCCGCCGGACCCGCCACCGACCGCGTCACCGGAACCACCGGAGGCGCCGGAGCCGGTGATACCGGCCGGCTCCCGGGCGGCGGGCGGGGAGAGCGCGGGCAGCAGCGGGGCGTCCGGGAGCAGGCGCAGGATCGCCCGGCGGATCCGGGCGTCGAGCTCGCCCTTGCCCATCAGGCCGGGGACGAGGTCGAGCAGCTTCGGCGTCCGGGGCAGGCCCGACAGCAGCTCCACGTAGAGCTCCGCGGCACGTTCGACCAGGAACTCCGCCAGCGGCCCCATGGCCACGTGCCGCCGGTCGGTGGCCATCGGGAAGGACGCGATCAGCAGCGCGGGCAGGTCCAGCGGCTCGTCGCTCGGGGTCGGCGCGTGCACCACGGGCGGCACCCGCTCCGGCAGCGGCCGGGGCTCGGCCCCGGCCGGGCCGTCCTGCGGGGAGACCGGTACGGCCCAGCGGACCGTCCAGTACGGCCGGGCCCGCTCCTCGGTCGGCCGGTCGGCGAAGAGCCCGGCCACCTGCTCGGGGGTGAACTGCCCGGAGGCCGAGACGACCCGCCAGCCGTCGGGGACGATCGTCCGGGTCTCGCCGTCCACGTCGATCTCGATCGTCTCCAGCGCGGGCAGCCCGAGCAGCAGCGCGGGCCCGGCCTGGTGGAGCATCCGCCGCACGGCCTCCACCGCCGCCCCGTCGCGCAACGGGAGCCGTACCAGCGTGTCGAACCCGGCGGGGATCTCCACCGGGCCGGCGGGGAACGGCAGGCGCAGCAGCGGCACGTGCCCGCCGCGCTCGGCGAGCTCGGCGGCCAGCGCGGGCTCGGCGGCCACCAGCGCGGCGGTCTGCTCGCGGGACCAGCGGACCACCCCGGTCCCGAGGGAGCCGATCACCGGCTCGTCGCAGACCGAGACCACGGCCGCGAAGCCGACGCCGAACCGGCCGGCCGTGCCGGACTCGCCGCGCTTGGCGGAGACGCGCAGCGTCGACAGCCCCTCGATCCCGGCGGCGTCGATCGGGGCGCCGGTGTTGGCCGCGGAGAGCACGCCCTCGCGCAGCGACAGCCGGAGCCGTCCGGGCACCCCGGCGCGGAGCGCGGCGTCCGCGGCGTTCTGGGCCAGCTCGACGATCAGCCGGTCGCGGTAGCCGCCGAGGGCGAAGTCCTCCTCCGCGTTGGCGTCCTCGCGGAAGCGCGCGGGCGAGGCCGTCCACGCCGAGAGCACGGCGGAACGGAGGCGATCGGTGCCGAAGATGTCAGTCACAGCGATGTTCCCAAAGGTCAGGGCCCCGGTCGCCGCTGTGGCGGCGACCCGGGGCGGAAGGCGACCCGGCGGATCGAGGCGGATGGCGACCCGGCGACCCGGGGCGGAGACGACCTGGGGCGGAAGGCGTCCCGGGGCGGAGGCGACCCGGCGGTCCGCGGAACGGTGCCGGATCGAACGGTGCCGGATCGGTCAGGTCAGGAGTGGCCCAGGGGCTCGTCGGAGGAGCCGTCGTCCACGGAACCGGTCAGGTCGGCCTCTCCCGCCTCCTCCTCGACGTCGTAGAGGTGATCGTCGAGGATCGGCGAGGTGGGCACCACCTGGTGGGGCACCACGGTGGCCTCGGAGTGCGCGCCGCAGCCGTGGTCGGCGGCGACCACGCGGCCGTCGTCGGGGGCGTACTCGTTGGCGCAGACGCCGAACCCGGTGCGCAGCGCGCCGGCCAGCGGCCAGTAGAACCCGCAGGTGGAGCACTGGGCGGGAGCGGCGTGGGCGATCGGGGTGTGCGGGCCGGCCTCGCCGGAGTGCCAGCGCCGCACCGCGAGGTCGCGGCCGATCGGGGAGAGCACCCGGGCCCGGCCGAGGCCGTACTCGAAGATCATCTGATGGTCGATCTCGCCGCCCGTCTCGTCACCGGTGTCGGTGAAGCCGGGCGCGAGCCGATCGTCGTCCTCGTCGGTGGGGAGCAGGTCGCCCACGCCGAGGTCGCCGGGGCGCAACCGCTCGCTCCACGGCACCCACGGGGGCGCCAGGAGAGCGCCGGGACCGGGCAGCAGCACGACCTCGCTGATCGTGACGTTGCGGGCCCGCGAGGCCCGCGCGACGGTGACGGCCCAGCGCCAGCCCCGGTAGGCACGGTCCAGGCAGGCGAAATAGTGGGTGACCACCCGGTCGCCCTCGCCCTCGACCCCCAGGTGCTCGCCGATCTGCTCCGGTCTGACGTTCTCCTCGATCGCGGAGCGGGCCAGATCGACGGCGGCGACACAGGCCTGGTCGAGAGCTACAGCGCGAGATCGAGTACGGGTCACGTAATTCATTCTCGCCTATGCCCGGAGCGAACGGCACCGCGTATCGGCAGACGCCCCCGTGCGCGATGGCCCGCCCCGATGCCGGGGGGCCGCCGGAGGGGCGCCGCACCGCCTCGCGCACCGGCGGGCCGGCCCCGGCC
>NZ_CDRNDK010000551.1:0-3735 GCF_977012225.1 Planomonospora algeriensis
CTTCGGCACCGTGGTCTTCGCGATGTTCGCCGGCTTCTACTTCTGGTGGCCGAAGATGACCGGGCGCATGCTCAACGACACGCTCGGCAAGTGGCACTTCTGGACGCTGTTCATCGGCTTCCACACCACCTTCCTGGTCCAGCACTGGCTGGGCACGCAGGGCTTCCCGCGCCGCTACGCCGACTACAGCGCGATCGACGGCTTCACCGACCTGAACATCGTCTCCTCCGTCGGCGCCCTCGTCCTGGGCCTGTCCACGCTCCCGTTCGTCTACAACGTCTGGCGCACCGCCAAGTACGCGCCGCGGGTGACCGTGGACGACCCGTGGGGGTACGGCAACTCGCTGGAGTGGGCCACCTCCTGCCCGCCGCCGCGGCACAACTTCACCTCCATCCCCACCATCCGCTCCGAGCGGCCCGCCTTCGACCTGCACCACCCCAAGGTGGCCGCCGAGTCCCAGCCGCGCCAGCTGGACCCGACCGCGCCGTCCGAGGAGATCTGACTCCGCCGCCTCCGTTACCGCCGGGACCTGGGGGGCAGCGGGAGACGGTAGGGGAAACAGCAGGAAGGAGTCGCGGTGAGCGAGCACATTCCGGAACACGATCCGCGTTCGCGGTTCGAGGACGAGGGCATCCCGGACCTGCAGGACGGCACTCCGCAGCAGCAGTGGGCGGTGGATCCGCAGGAGGCGCCGCTTCCCGGCGACCGTCCCGTCGCGGTCGACGACTTCGGGACCACGGTCGACGAGCAGATCCAGGGTGAACCGCTGGAGGGCCGGCTGGCACGCGAGGTGCCCGAGGAGCAGGCGGTCTTCGGAGTCGACCCGTCCGAGGGCGCCGGCGCCGGGGAGCGGCGCCTGGATCCGGAGATCCCGGACGACCTCGACGGCGGGGTGAGCGCCACGAGCGGGCTGGGGCCGGGCTCCGACCTCGACACCGGGTACGAGCCGGACACCGGCCTCGATTCCGGATATCCCGCGCAGCCGGAGGAACCGTCGGGCGCGGTGTGGGACGAGCCCCGGCCCGCGGGCCGGCTGGTCGACCCGGACCAGGGCGGCCGCTCCGACAGCGAGGCGGACCTGATCGGCGAGGAGGTCGGTCCGGACGGCGGCGGCTACACGGCCGAAGAGGCCGCCATGCGGGTGGAGCCCGAGTGAGCGAGGAAGGAGGCGGGAGCGCGATGAGCGAGGAAGAGCGCCGCAGAGAGGCCGAGCGGGAGAAGTTCAAGGGCACCACCTTCGATCCCGAGCTGCACGACATGGGCGGCGACATCGGCCCGGCCTCGATCCGCGGGTCCAACGCCAAGCCCGGCGGCGACCCGGACGACGACGCCGCGCCCAAGAGCGGCTGGTCCAGGCCGATGGGCTACATGGCCGGCCCGGACGACGAGCAACCGGGTACGGCGGGCTCGGACGCCAAGGCGGTGGGTGCGCGAACCGACGACGTCGACCACGTCGAGACGGTCCCCGGGCCCAGTCCCTCCCCCATGCCGGAGGGGACCGACGGGCCGTACGGCCGTCCGGAGGACGCCGCCCGGCGGGCGAGGGGCCCGGTGGAGCACGGTCCGGACGACGACGGACCCCGGCCGGACCGTGCGGCCGCGCCCGCGGACGGGCGGGTGGGGGCCGGCCTGGACTGGGTCTCCGGGGACGAGGACGACCCCGACGGAGGGTCGGGCCGGACCGCGGAGGGAGACGGAGGCTACCTGCCGGGAGAGGGCACGGGCCGCCCCTTCCGCTGAGCCGTCCGCTCTCCTGGCCGCCGGCCCCGTTCCGGCCCTCCGGTCCGCCGGTCCGCCGCCGGTCGGCCCGCCGCCCGCCCCCGCTCCGCCGGTGCCTCCGATGGAGCGGGGGCGGGCGGTCGCGCGACGGATGGACAACTCCAGATGAAAGCCACGAAGAAGTGAGATTCCCGTCTCCTTTGGCGTTCCGGTGCCAAAGTTCTTCGATCTCCGTACGGGCGCCGCGTGATCACGGCATGGCGGGGAATTCGTCCTGATGGCTGGATGAAACAGCCAGTAGGTGCTCCCCCTCCTATCTTGGACGGCCATGTCACCTCTGAGCAGCGTCAACCCGATCGCCCAGGCTCCCCGCCGAGCCGGTCCTCCGCGCACCGGCGGCACGTCATGAGCCTGTCCCGGCGGGAGAGCCAGATCCTGGCGGAGATCGAGCAGTCGCTCCGCAGGCAGGACCGGGCCTTCGCCTGCCGTATGGACGCCCTGAACGCGTCGCGGCCCGCCAGAGGCGTGTGCCACCGCTTCGGCTACACCACCAGCCGGCGGGAGCTCGCCTGCGTCATCGCCGCCACGTTCATCCTGACGGCCGTGCTGGTGGTCCTCACCTTCGCGCTTCCCGACCGTCCGTGCACGCTGCGCTCCGCTCCCGCCTCCGCCGGGCCCACCGCCTCCGAACTGCCCTCTTCCGAACTGCCCGCCGAGGCCCGCAGGCCGGTCTGCCGCCGGTGAGCGGCGCACTCACCGGCGGCGACCGGGGCCGTCAGCACTGTCAGGGCTGTCAGGGCTGTCAGCGGGAGAAGGCTCCGCGCACCACGCCCCGGACCACTTCGCCGGGCCGCTGCTGCTCGCCGTGCAGGGAGGTCAGGACGACCAGCACGCCCGTCAGGCCGGGGACCACCCACTGCATGACGCGCAGCCGCCGCTGCGCCCTGGCGATCTCGAGCGGGGTGTCCTCGTCCGGTTTCACCCCGCCCTCCGCGGGCACGTCGCCGGCCCGGTCGAGTTCGGCTCCGAGCTTCCTGCTGTAGACCGTCGCGGCCAGCGCCGCACCGGTCACGATCCCCTTGGCCACGGAGTTGGCCGCCACGCCCCGCTGGGCGGCCACCCGGCCCTTGTTCGCCGCCAGCAGGCCGAACGAACCGGCGAGGTTCATGGCGATGCCCGCGACGTTGACCGGCGTCCACCGGTTCCATCCGGCGTTCGCCACGCGCGTGCGCTCGCGCCTGTCGCTCACCTCGCAGGAGGCCCCGTTGAGGCCGACGGCGCCCATCAGCGCGCCTCCGAACCAGATGGCCGTCCCGATGTCGTGCACGGCGCGCACGACCGTGTTCCGTTGCCGCATGGGCTCTCTCCCCTGCCGTCGGTATGGGCTCCGACGACGTCCCGGCGGGCGGCTGCGGGACGTCGTCGCGACGGAGGTTGAGTACCCGGATCCGGCGGCGGGCTCCCCGCCCGTCCCCGTTCCCGGGACGATTCCTGGGACAAGATTGGCACGGCCCCGCCACCCGGGATCGGGCGGCGCGCACCGCGACTCCGCGGAGCCCGGCCGTCGGCGAGGCCGACCGTGCCGCCCGTGCCGCCCGGGGTCAGGCGACGCGCACCGCGACCTCCGCGGAGCCCAGCAGCGCCTTGGAATACGGGCAGTGCCGGTGTGCCTGCTCGGCGAGGCGGCCTGCGGTCTCCCGGTCGACCCGCGGCATCCGGACCGTCACCTCGACGCCGATCGCGTAGTCGTCGCTCTTGCCGCGCTTGCGCAGCGCCACCGCCGCGTCGACGCTGGCGCCGCCGGTGTCCGCGCCTCCCCTGCCGGCGACCAGTTCGAGGGAGCTGTGGAAGCAGGTCGCGTAGGCCGCGGCCAGGAGCTGCTCCGGATTGGGGGCGCCGCCGGGCCCGCCGAGCTCGCGGGGGGCCCGCATCTCGAGGTCGAGCAGCCCGTCGTCCGTCGTCACCCGCCCGCCCCGGCCGCCCGCCGACGACGCCCGCGCGGTGTAGAGGGTGCCG
>NZ_CDRNDK010000552.1:0-3725 GCF_977012225.1 Planomonospora algeriensis
GGCCGGCCGGCGCGGCGGCCGCCGGCGGCCTGCTGCTCTTCCTCGCCTTCCCTCCCCTCGGGCTCTGGTTCCTTGCCCCGCCCGGCGCGGCCCTCGTGATCCGGGCCGTGTACGGCGCCCGCCCCCGCCGCGCCGCCTGGCTGGGCTTCGCCGCAGGGCTCGCCTTCCTCGGTCCCGGCCTGCACTGGGTCACCCCCATCGGGGTGGACGCCTGGCTGGGCCTGATCGCCCTGGAGAGCCTCTTCTACGCCGCCTGGGCCGCCGGTACCGCCCTGGTGGTCCGGCTGCCCCTGTGGCCGTTGTGGAGCGCCGCGCTCTGGGTGGCCATGGAGTGGGCGCGAGGGGTCTTCCCCTTCGGCGGGTTCCCCTGGGCGCGGGTCGCCTTCAGTCAGGGCGAGTCGGTCTTCACGCCGTACGCGGCGCTGGGCGGAGCGCCGCTGGTGAGCTTCGCGGTGGTGCTCTGCGGAGGACTGCTCGCCCTCGCCTCACTGCGGGCGCCCGGTCTTCCGGGCGGCGTTCCGGGCCGCGTGACCGGGCGGGCGCTCCGCCCGCGGTCCCGGACCCGGCCCATCCTCCGAACGGTCCCCGTTCCGGCTCTCCGCCCGGTCCGTGGCCCTGCCCCTCGCTCTGCCGCTCGCCGGGGCCCTGGCCGTCCCGGCCGCGGCCTTCGCCGTGCCCCGTCCGGGCGACGAGGGCAGGAGCGTGAGCGTCGGTGTGATCCAGGGCAACGTGCCCGGCCGGGGGATGGCCCCGCTGGGCGACGAGCCCGCCGTGGTCCTGCGCAACCACACCGGCAAGCTCCACGAGATGGCGCGGGCCGTACGGGAGGGCGTGATGGCCCGGCCGGACGTCGTGGTGCTGCCGGAGAACTCCACCGACATCGACCCCTACCGCAGCGCGACGGCCCACGCCGAGATCGACGCCGCGGTCAAGGACGTCGGCGTGCCCGTCCTGGTCGGAGCGGTGGTGGGCATCGGAGAGAAGAACCGGGCCACCCGGAGCCTGGTCTGGGACCCGGTCACCGGCCCCGGCGCCTACTACGACAAGCAGAGACTGGTGCCGTTCGGCGAGTTCACCCCGATGCAGGACCTGGTGCTCGCCCTGTTCGAGCGGGCCGGCCTGGTCGGCAAGCAGTCCGTGCCCGGCACCCGCGACGGCGACCTGAGGCTGGGGCCGGTCACCGTCGGGGCGGTCAACTGCTACGAGGTCGCCTTCGACGGCGTCGTCCGCGGCACCGCCCGGACCGGAGCCAGCCCGCTGGTGGTGCAGACCAACAACGCGACCTACGCGCTGACCGGCCTGCCCGCCCAGCAGCTGGCCATGTCCCAGCTGCGCGCCGTGGAGCACAACCGCGCGGTGGTCACCGCCGCGATCACCGGCATCTCCGCCTCCGTGACACCGGAGGGGAAGGTGGTCTGGCAGACCCGCGAGCTGGTCCAGGACATGGCGGTGCTCCAGGTGCAGGTCCGCACGGAGGAGACGGTGGCCACCAGGGTTGGCGCGCTACCCGAGTGGGCCCTGATACTGGTGGGTACGGCCGCTCTGGCCGCGGTTCCGGTCCTCCGGCGACGCGGCCCGGCGCGACCGGTGACACGCAGTGATGATCAGCAGGTGGGAGACGTGTGATGGAGCGGATGGTCGGCCGGGTGCTCGTCATCGTCCCGACGTACAACGAGCGGGAGAACCTCCCGGTGATCGTCGAGCGGATCCGCGCGGCGGTGCCCGAGGCGCACCTGCTGGTCGCCGACGACGCCAGCCCCGACGGCACCGGTGAGATCGCCGACGGGCTGGCGGCCGAGGACGACCACGTCCACGTGCTCCACCGTCCCGGCAAGCAGGGGCTCGGCGCCGCCTACATCGCGGGGTTCCGCTGGGGCCTGGCCGAGGGCTACGACGTGCTCGTGGAGATGGACGCCGACGGCTCCCACCAGCCGGAGGAGCTGCCCAAGCTGCTGCACGCACTGGCCGACGGGGCCGACCTGTCCATCGGGTCCCGCTGGGTGCCCGGCGGCAAGGTGGTCAACTGGCCCGGTTCGCGGGAGTTCCTGTCCCGCGGGGCGAACGTCTACACCCGGATGATGCTCGGCATGCCGGTGCGCGACGCCACCGCGGGCTTCCGCGCCTACCGGGCCTCCACCCTGGAGAAGATCGGCCTGGACGACGTCGAGTCGCAGGGCTACTGCTTCCAGGTGGACCTGACCCTGCGCACGGTCCGCCACGGCCTGCGCGTCGCCGAGGTGCCGATCACCTTCGTGGAGCGCACCGTCGGAGCCAGCAAGATGAGCCGGGACGTCATCGCCGAGGCGCTGTGGCGGGTCACCCTCTGGGGCGTGACCGGCCTGCCCCGGAGGCTGCGCCGCTCCCGTTAGCCCGCGCACGGGCCGGCCTGTGCAGGGGCGGACCGGCGTGGGGGCCGGCCTTTGCGCGGGCGGACCGGTGCCTGGGCGGGGCCGCGCACCGGACCCGGCGCGCACGTTTCGGCGGACCGGCCCGACGGAAGGTACAGGAACGACCTCAGGGTCACGCACCGGCGGCCGGAGGTCCTTCCGCCCTCCGGGCGACACCATGCAGAGCGCCCCCCGACTCTTTGAGAGAAGGGGCCATGACGGACATCGCTCAGACCACCCGGCGGCCGCGCGAGCGTGCGCGGTCCGGAGCAGGCACGGCCGCGCGGAAGCCGCGGTGAAGCCCGTGAAACCCGTGCGGTCCGTGGACCCCGTGGACCCCGTGGGGCTCGCGGGGGAGCCGCGCGGCGCCGGGTCGCTCACCCTGACCCTGCCCATGATCACGTTGGAGTTCCGGCCGCCGCGAGTCGGCGGGCAGGAGGTCGGCCGCGCGGTCGGAGCGGCCCGGGCGCTCCTGCCCGCCCTCCCGTCGAGGGAACGCCTCGCCTACTACGGAGGGCTCGGCGCGCTCGCCGCGTTCGGCCTACTCGAATGGCCCGTGGCGGCCGCCATAGGCGTCGGAACGGTGATCGCCCAGCGCTCCCGGAACGGGGGCGGGGAGAACCTGCGATCCCGGCGGGGAAACGCCGGGGGAGACGTCGGCAGCGGTGCCGGCGGCACCGGCGGCGATAACGGCGGCGGCAACGGGAGCGCACCGGCGTCCGTGTGACCGTGCTCCGGCACGACCGCGCCGTCGTGACCGCATCGCCCGCGTACCCGCACGTCTCGTGTCCACGTCCCGGCACCGTCCCCGCGCTGTCACGGCACCGTGACGACGCGATCACCGGGCCGCGATGCCGCGGCCCGGTCCTTCCCGCCCACCGAGTTCAGGCCTGCTGGAGAGTCGATGTTCCTGTCACGGCTGCTCGCGATCCCCGCCGACGTCCTCCGGGACGTCGTGCCGGACATGCTCGCGGGCGTCCTGCCCCGCTCCCGCCGCGTGCGCGCCTGCCCCGGGGGAATCCGGATCGACCTGCATGTGATCGGCGGGCCGGGCACGGAGACGGCCGCGCGGCTGCTCGAAGCGCGGCTGCGCGCGGTGGACGGGGTGGAGCGGGCGGAGGTCAACGGCGCCCTCGGCTGCGTCTTCGTCGGCATCGGCGGGGACCGGTCCGCGCACGACGAACTGCTGTCGATCGTCACAGGACTGGACAGGGACCCGGCCGCGGGATCGGACCCGGAGCCGCACGCGGGAGCGGACAGGGCACCGGCTGCGGAGCCGGGCGCGCGGGGCGCCGGGGCCGGGACGGACGCCGGGGAGAAGGCCGCCGCGAGCACCGC
>NZ_CDRNDK010000553.1:0-3724 GCF_977012225.1 Planomonospora algeriensis
GCGGCTCCGGTACGGCCGGCGCCGCCGAGGGGGGTCCAGGCGTCCGCCACCGCCGGCGGGGGCGGCGCGGAGGGCGGCTCCGGCGCGACGCCGCCCGGAGACGTCCACCGCCTGGCGCTCCCGCTGCCCGAGGAGGTGGGGACCCTGCGGCTGGAGGGGCTGTGGCCCTTCACCACGCACGAGAAGCTGCTGAAGGAGCACTCCCAGGTCCCGGACCTCGCCGTCCAGGAGGGGATCCAGGCGGGGTACCGGGAGGCCGAGCCGGCCGAGGGCCGCGAGGAGAAGAGGTACGTCGTCTTCACCGGCTACGACGTGGCCATCCGCGAGGAGCAGCAGAAGCCCGGCGTCGACGACCTCCTCCAGCGGTTCCTGGTGGCCGACGCGCCCTCCCACGACGTCACCGTCCCCGGGGAGTCGCTCGACGGCTACGCCCGCTGCGTCACCAAGAAGATCTCCGACGGCGACGTGAGCCTGTGCGCCTGGGCCGACGACGGCACGGTGGGGGTGCTGTCCGCCAGCGGCTTCACCGCCGCCGAGGCCGCGGAGCTGCTGCCCTCCTTCCGCACCGCCGTGGTGCGCTGACCCGGCGGCCGATGCCCGGCCGACCCGCAGGCCGCCGACCGGCCGCCCCCGTGTCGGCCGGGTCCCGCTCTGGCCGACACGGCGGCCCGGCCGGGTCAGCCGTGTCGGCCGGGTCAGCCGGCGGCGAGTTCGCGGCCCCGGTCCCGTGCCGCCTCGATGGCGGCCAGGAAGGCGGCCCGGACGCTGTGGCGCTCCAGCTCGGCGATGGCCGCGATGGTGGTCCCGCCCGGGGAGGTGACGGCCTCACGGAGGATGACGGGGTGCTCGCCCGAGTCGCGGAGCATGATCGCAGCGCCGACGATCGACTGGGTGACCATGTCGAGCGCGGCGGCCCGGGGCATGCCGAGCAGGATGCCGGCGTCGACCATGGCCTCGACCAGGTAGAAGAAGTAGGCGGGGCCGCTGCCGGAGAGCGCGGTGGCGGCGTCCTGCTGGGACTCGGGGATGCGCAGCACCTTGCCGACCGGCCGCAGCAGGTCCTCGGCCCGCCTGAGGTGCTCCTCGGTCGCGTGGGCGCCCCCCGAGATCACGCTCATCGCCTCGTCCACCAGCACCGGCGTGTTGGACATCACCCTGACCACCGGGACCTCCCCGCCGAGCCGGGCCTCCACGAACGCGGTCGTGATGCCCGCCGCCGCCGAGATCACCAGGCGGTCGGCGGGGACGCAGGGCGCGATCTCCGCCAGCAGCGTCCCCATGTCCTGCGGCTTGACCGCCAGGATGAGGGTGTCGGCGTTCTTGGCGGCCTCGGGGTTGGGCAGCACCCGCACGCCGTACCGCTCCCGCAGCGTCTCGGCCCGCTCGGCGCGCCGGGCGGTCGCGATCACGTCGCCGGGCGCGAACCCCGCCCGGAGCAGCCCGGACAGCAGCGCCTCGCCCATCTTGCCGGTCCCGAGAATCGCGATCATGCCAGCGCACCTTGCCTAGGGGGTCAGGGACGACCAGCTTACGAGGTGCGGCCGGGGCGGGACACGGCGAGCCCGCCGGGCGGCCGCCCGCGCCCCGGGCGGGTTCCCTCCGGGAAACGCGGTCAGGACACCGTGAACGCCCGGGAGACGCCGGTGAACGGGGTGATCCTGCCGAGCAGGCTCCGCCGGTCCCCGAAGTGCGCGATGCGGTAGGTGCCGGGCGGGGTGTCCGCGGCGACCTCCCAGGAGACGGTGGCCTTGGACGTGCCGGTGACGGCGTTGAGGCGGGTCCAGCGGAACTTCGTGTGCCAGTCACCGTCGTCCAGGTGGCGCCGCCACGTCCCGTCCACCAGACGCTGCACCTCCAGATAGGTCCCGTTGCGGTGCAGGTCGTTCTTCGGGTGCCCGGTGACGAACTCGGCCGTCACGGTCTCCCCGCGCCGATGGGAAGCGGCGGGCTCGGTGAGCACCTGCCCGAACGAGGTGGACGGCGGCGCGCTGTCGAGGACCACGCCCGTCTGGAAGGTGAACTGCTCACCGGACAGGTCGGGCGGGGTCGTGCCCGGATCGACCGCGGCGCCGTCCCGCAGGGCGGCGGCGAGCCGGGCGAACTCCTGCTGGTAGGCGGGCAGGGTGTGCGGGCCGTACAGCGTCGAGCCGCCCTCGTACTGCTGCAGCGCGTACTCCTCCGGCGTGGTCACGTACTGGCTGTAGGCGTTGGCGTAGCCCTGCAGCAGCACGTTCTCCAGCGGCACGCCCAGCTCCGCCGCGACCGACCGCCGGATCCGCAGGCCGGAGACGATCGTGTACTCGGCGGGGCCCGCCACCAGGTACAGCTGCCCGATCCTGAGGATCTGCAGCGGCAGGACGTTCGGCGTCGCCCGCACCGGCTCGGTGATCAGACCGGTCGGCACCAGGTTCGCCTTGGGCGCCTGGCAGGCCAGCAGCGAGGCCGGCGCAGGGACGTCGAGCGAGGCGAGGATCCGACCGATGGGGCCCGTCATGCCCTCCCGGAAGCCCGGGATCGCCGGGCCGTCCTCGGTGCTGCCCGCGAGCGTGGACGCGCCGACCATGGCGGTGCAGGTGCGGCCGGGCCTGCCGTCCGGGGTGTACCTCCCGTCGACGGCGACGTTCTCCATGTCGACGAAGCGCATCCGGGAGTCGACCCCGCCGGTGACCGGGGTCGTCGCGCCGTCGTAGATCTGCTTGGCCCTGGCGAACTGGCGCTCGCCGATGATCCGGGTGTTGGCGAACTCGTCCTCGGTCGGCCCCGATCCGGGCCTCAGGTTCAGGTTGGGCGACATGTCGCCGGCGTTGGTGTTGGGGAACGCCGCGACGAAGCCCGGTCCCGAGTCCAGGTAGCGCACCCCGGCGTGGTCGTGCTCCCAGCGGTAGGCCGCGTAGCCCTTGTTGTCCGGGCTGACCAGGGTGTTGGCGTTGGTCAGGGAGGTGTTGTGGGTGGCGAACCAGCTGATCGCGCCGATGTCGGCGCCTCCCTGCCGGAAGCGCAGGACGGTCATCGCCGGGTCGATGCCGCCGGGGAAGGCCGCCCTGTCCTGCGCGGGGTTGCGGTCGAAGGCGGCGCGGGACCGGTTCACGCTGGCGTCGGTGAGCTCTCCCCTGCCCAGGGTGACGGTGCCCGGCCGCAGGTCGTCGTGCGCCTCCGCGACCGACTCGACGATGCCGTCCACGATCGCCCCGTAGGTGCCCTTCTGGAAGCCGAGGCTCGCCAGGTTGTACGCCAGGTGGTGGGAGAAGCCGCCCGGCCCGGCGTGCGTGTGCGTCGCCGACAGCAGCACGTTCTGCTCGGTGTACAGCGTGCCGTACCGCTGCTTCAGCCTGGCGATCACCTTCTGTCGGACCGCCTCGAAGATCATGGCGAGGTCGGCGTTGACGTACGCGACCCGCCTGCCGGTGGCCCGGTCGACGACGACGAACGCGCGTGAGCGCTGGCGCTGGTGCAGCCCCGAGGCCTTCTGCTCGAAGCTGGAGTAGCCCATCATGCCGACCTCGGCGATCTCTCCGGTGACGTCGGAGATGCCCCGGCCGACCAGGTAACCGGGCGGCTCGGCGGCCGCGACGGTGCCCACCGGTCCGGTGCCCGCCGCGACGGGCGGGGCGAGTGGGACCGCGACGCCGAGCGCCGCGGTCAGCAGCAGGGTCAGGGGTCGGGTTCTCGGACGTGCGAGTCGCATGCGTTTTCTCCCGGGGGTGGGCCGGTCCGCGGGGACCGG
>NZ_CDRNDK010000554.1:0-3701 GCF_977012225.1 Planomonospora algeriensis
GCCCTCCGCCCGGCGCGGGGCCGGTCAGGGCCCCCGCTCGCGCCGGGCGGCGCGACGAGGGGCGCGATGAGGGGCGCGGCGACCTGACGGAGTCGGCCCGAGAACATCCCGCTCGCTGGACCTCCGCTCCAGGCTCCCTTTTATTCGACTGGAGGGTTTCCGCAGGGAAAGGGATGCACGTGAGGATTGGATCGACGCTCCTGCGCCGTGCGCGGCCGGTTCCGGGTGACGAGTCGCGCCGCCTCGCCGCGGGCGAGCACCACGACCCGCACTCCCTGCTCGGTCCGCACGCGGGATCGGGGGGCATCACCATCCGGGTCTTCCAGCCGACGGCCGAGCGGGTGGTCGTCCGCACGCCGCGGGAGAGGTTCCCCCTGCTGGACGAGGGGATGGGCCTGTTCGCCGGCACGCTCCCCTGGCGGGAGGTCCCCGAGTACCGGCTGGAGACGACGATCGGCGGCGTGTGCCGGAGGACCGACGACCCCTACCGGTTCCGCCCGCTGCTCGGCGAGCTCGACCTGCACCTGATCGAGGAGGGCCGGCACGAGCGGCTCTGGCAGGTGCTGGGCGCGCACGTGCGCACCGTCGCCTCGGCGGCGGGCGAGGTGACGGGCACCTCGTTCGCCGTCTGGGCGCCGCGTGCGCGGGGCGTCCGGGTGGCCGGTGACTTCAACGGCTGGGACGGCGCGGCCCACGCCATGCGCTCCATGGGGGGATCGGGGGTGTGGGGGCTGTTCGTGCCCGGCGTCGGGGACGGGTGCCGCTACGCGTACGAGATCCTCGGCGCGGACGGGCGGCGGCACCGCAGGGCCGATCCCCTCGCCGCCGCGGCGTGCCCGTCGGCCGCCGCCTCGGTCGTGTTCACCTCCGGCCACCGGTGGCAGGACGACGCGTGGATGAGGCGGCGCGCGCTCGCGGTGCCGTACGCCGAGCCGATGAGCGTCTACGAGGTCCACCTCGGCTCCTGGCGCCCCGGGCTGACCTATCGCGAGCTCGCCGACGCGCTGCCCGGCTACGTCGGAGACCTGGGGTTCACGCACGTGGAGTTCCTGCCCCCGGCCGGGCATCCGTCCGACGGCGGGCCCGGGAGCCGGGCGGAGTCCTACTTCACCCCGGCCGCGCGGCTCGGCGACCCGGACGACTTCCGGCACCTGGTGGACCGCCTGCACCAGGCCGGCATCGGGGTCATCGTGGACTGGGCGCCCGGCCGGTTCGCCGGGGGCGACCGGGCGCTGACCCGGTTCGACGGCGCCCCGCTGTACGAGCGTCCGGGCCCGCACCGCGCCGGGCGGGGCGGCGGGGACCTCCTGCCGTTCGACCTCGGCCGGCCCGGGGTGCGCAACTTCCTCGTCGCCAGCGCGCTCTCCTGGTGCGCGGAGTTCCACGTCGACGGGTTGCGCGTGACCGGGGTGGAGCGGATGCTGCATCCCGGCCGCGGCCGGGAGGACGGGAACGCGGACCGGCCGGAGGGGGAGGATCCGGACGCGCTCGCCCTGCTGCGGGAGCTGAACGCCACTCTCCGCCGCCACGCGCCCGGTGCGGTCACGATCGCCGACGGCGCCGGGACGTGGTCGGAGACGACGGCGCTCACCCACTCCGGCGGCCTGGGGTTCGGTTTCGCGTGGAACCTCGGCTGGGTGCGGGACTCGCTCGGCTACCTGGGCCGGGACCCGGCCGAGCGCGCCTACCACCACGGGGAGCTGACCTTCTCGCTGGCCTACGCCCACGCGGAGAACCACGTCCTGCCGCTCGGCCGCGCGCAGGGCGCGCTCGTCTCCAGGATCGCGGGCGAGCGGTGGCAGCGTTTCGCGTGCCTGCGCGCCTACCTGGGGTTCGCGTGGGCGCATCCCGGCAAGCAGCTGCTGGCCATGGGACAGGAGTTCGCCCAGGAGGGCCCGTGGCCGGCCGGGGCGGGCCCGGCCTGGGAGTCGCTGTCGCGCGGGGAGCACCGCGCCGTGCGCGACCTGGTGCGCGACCTGAACCGGGTCTACCGGGACTCGCCCGCGCTCTGGCGGCTGGACGCCTTCCCTGCCGGGTTCCGGTGGGTCGACGCCGACGCGGCGGAGGAGAACATGGTGGTCTTCCTCCGGTACGGCGACGCGCGGGACGCCCCGCTGGTCTCGGTGTGCAACTTCTCGCCGGTCCCGCACCGCGACCGCCGGATCGGCCTGCCGTTCCCCGGCCGGTGGGTCGAGGTCCTCAACACCGACGCGCTCGCCTACGGCGGGGGGCGGCGCGGGCGGTCCCGGCGCGGTGCAGGCGGAGGACGCGCCGGTCGGCGGGTTGCGGGCGAGCGCGCGCGTCACCGTGCCGCCTTTCTCGTCCCTCTGGTTCCGCGCCGCGTGAGCTTGGGATTGATCCGGATTTCGGCGATAAAGTCACTTCGACTCTTAAAAAAAACCGCACAGGCGGTATTGTTTGAGCACTGTCGACGCGCGTCGTTTCCCGGGAGACCGGGCTCAGATGGGGGGCCACTGTGGCCGATGGTGCGTTCCCGTCCGTTCGGGAAAGACTGACCTCGGAGCTGCTGGCGGATCTGTCCGGCATGCTCTTCTCCTCGCTCAAGCGGAGCGACCAGCGCCGCTGGGCGCAGCTCTACCTGAACGGCCTGCTCACGCTGGACGGGCGCAAGACCATGCGCCGCATCGCGGCGATGGAGGCGAAGCCCGCCATCGAGCAGAGTCTTCAGCAGTTCATCAGCCAGTCGCCGTGGGACTGGGTGGCGGTGCGCCGCTCCCTGGCCTGCTACCTGGAGCAGATGATCCGCCCGGTCGCGCTCGTCGTGGAGCCGGTGCTGATCCCCAAGTCGGGCGAGCACTCGGTCGGCGTGGAGCGGCGGTTCGTCAAACGGCTGGGGCGGCTGTCCAACTGCCAGGAGGCCGTGGGGATCTGGCTCGCCTCGGAGCACGAGAGCTATCCGATCGACTGGCACATGGCCATCCCCGACAGCTGGATCGACGACCCCGTCAAACGCCGCCGGGCGGGCATCCCCGAGACGATCGGGAGCCGCACCATCGAGGAGTGCGTGATCGGCGCCGTCGTCGACATCCTGGAATCGTGGGGACTGCGGCGCTGGCCGGTCGTGATGGACGTCAGGGCGTTCGATCCCGGCCGGCTCGTCTTCGAGCTCTCGGCGCGGCGGATCCCCTTCGTGCTCCGGGTCGACGGGACCGTTCCCGTCAGCCCCGCCGACCCGCGGGTCCCCTTCGGCGCGGGCCGCCGCATGCAGGGGTCCCAGCTCGTCGACGCGATGCGGGACCTCAGCCAGCCCGTCATGCCCGCGGGAGCGCGGCCGGGCCTGCACCGGCCCGCCTTCGCCGTCAGCGCCCGGGTGGAGACGCCGTTCCGGCCCAGCAGGCCGCTGCGGGAGGAGGACGGCGGGACGCTGCAGCTGCTGGGCGCCTGGACCGGGGGCGGGCGGGCGAGCGACTTCTGGCTGTCCAACATCACCCGGCTGGCGCCCGCCGCCCTGTACTGCCTCGCCCGGACGGCCGACCACGTCGCCCGGGACCGGGTCGAGGTGACGGACCGGGTCGGCCTGCGGGACTTCGAGGGACGGTCGTTCCGAGGGTGGCACCACCACGTGACCCTCGTCTCGGCCGCCCACGGCTTCGCCCTGCTGACGGCCGGGAACGCCGGGCCCCGCTCCGCGGCGGCACCGGTCCCGCCGCAGGCACCCCGGGTCCCGCTCCGCGGCGGCA
>NZ_CDRNDK010000555.1:0-3693 GCF_977012225.1 Planomonospora algeriensis
CCGCCGACGGTGAAGGCCGCGGCCCCGGCGCCGACGACCCGCTCGGCGAGCGCCACCGTGCCGTCCAGGGTCGGGCCGTCCCCTGCCGCGACCAGGATCGCCGGGGTGTCGGCGTCCACCACGGCGATCGGGCCGTGCAGCAGGTCGGCGTAGGACAGGCCCATGGCGTGCAGGTAGCAGGCCTCCTTCAGCTTGAGCGCCGTCTCCAGGGCGGTGGAGAAGGCCAGGCCACGGCCGGAGACCACGACACCCGGCTTGTCCGCCAGCCCTTCGACGACGTCGTCCAGGTCGCCCGGGTCCCCGATCAGCTTCTCCACGGCCTCGGGGACCCGCCGCAGGTCGCCGGGGTCGACGTCGGCGCCCAGGCCGAGGCCGAGCACGGCCAGCGCGGCGAGCTGGGTGGTGTAGGTCTTGGTCGCCGGGACGGCCTTCTCCTCGCCCGCCAGGGTGCACAGGGCCAGATCGGCGGCCTGCGCCAGGGGGCTCTCCGCGCCGCCGTTGGTGATCGCGACGGTCCGGGCGCCGCAGTCCTTCGCCCAGGCGAGGGTCTCGACGATCTCCTCGGTCCGGCCCGACTGGGACAGGCCGACGGCCAGCACACCGCTCAGGTCGAGTCTGCGCCGGTAGGTGGTGGCGATCGAGGGGGCGGCGAGGGTGGACAGGCGGCCCGTGTGCGCCTCGGCGAGGTATCGGCCGTAGACTGCGGCGTTGTCGGAGGTGCCACGGGCGACGAACAGCAGCTGCCGGGTCTCCCGCGCCAGGCGCTCCACCTCCCCGACCCTGGGGAGAAGGGCGTCCAGCGTGGCCTGCAACGCAGCGGGCTGCTCGGCGATCTCGCTGCGCATCTTGGTCGTCATCTCGCGCTCATCCTTCGGCTCGGACAGGCGCGATCGGGCCGTTATCGATCCGTCGCCGGTCCGTACGTTGACACCCTTTTCCGGCCTGTGGTCTAGTCCGGACTAGACCAGTACGAACCATAACCCATCAGACATTCCATATCGAGAGGGGGCGGAATCCCATGGCGCAGATCGATCCGGACAGCCCGATCCCGAAGTACTTCCAGCTCCGCGAGATCCTGCTCGACCTCATCGACAGCCACGAACTGGCCATCGGCACGGCGATCCCGTCCGAGCGCGAGCTCTGCCAGCGCTTCGGGCTCTCCCGCATGACCGTACGGCAGGCGGTCGACCACCTGGTCTCCGAGGGCAGGCTGCAGCGCGTCGCGGGCAAGGGCACCTTCGTGGCCCGTCCCAAGATCGAGATGCCGCTCCGGCTGACCTCGTTCAGCGACGAGATGCGCGCCCGCGGCATGGAGCCCGGCTCGCGCGATCTGGACCGCCGGGTGGTCCGGGCCAGCGCCCACCTCGCCAGGGAACTGGGCATCCAGCCGGGCGACGAGGTGCACTTCATCGAACGGCTGCGCACCGCGGCCGGTGAGCCCATGTGCATCGAGCGGGCCCACATCCCCGTCTCCCTCGCGCCGGACCTCGCCGCCCACGACCTGACCGGCCGCTCCCTCTACGCTCTGCTGGAGAGCCGCTACGGGCTGATGCTCGACGCGGGTGAGCTGACCATCGACGCGGGCATCGCCGACCCCGGCGACGCCGACCTGCTGAAGCTGCCGCGCGGCGGGGCCGTCCTGCTGCTCCAGCGGCGCTCGTTCGCCGGGGGCGTCTGCGCCGAGCTCGGCGTCTCCACCTACCGCGCCGACCGCTACCAGCTCCGCACGGTGCTGGAGACGCCGGCGCGCCGCGCCTGACCCCGCACCTCTCGCCCACTGGAGAAACGTCCGGTCACCCCCCGGCCCCAGGGCGGGGATCTCCACGCTGGAGGCAATCGATGAGCTCCACCTCAGCGGGCGCGGCGGCGTCCGGATCCGGACCGGGTCCCGGCTCCGCCGTGATGGGCGTGCTCCAGCGGCTGGGTCGCTCGCTCATGCTCCCGATCGCGGTCCTGCCCGCCGCCGGCCTGCTGCTCCGGCTGGGCCAGGACGACCTGCTGGGCCGTACGGACAACGCCTTCGCCGACGACGCGGCCCACGTGCTCGGCACCGCGGGCGGCACGCTCTTCGACAACCTGCCCGTCCTGTTCGCGATCGGCGTGGCCATCGGGTTCGCCAGGAAGGCCGACGGCTCCACCGCGCTGGCCGGGCTCGTCGGCTACCTCGTCTTCCACGCCGTCAGCATGAACATGTTCTTCACCCTGTTCGACGACGGCCTGAAGAAGTCGATCACCCTGCAGGTCTTCGACCCGGCCACCCCCGGCGTGCCGAAGACCGTGCTCGACCTCGGCGCGCAGAACCCGACCGGGGTGCTCGGCGGCATCGCCATGGGGCTGGTCTCCGCGACGCTCTGGCAGCGCTTCCACCGGACGAAGCTCCCCACCGCGCTGGCGTTCTTCAGCGGCCGCCGCCTGGTGCCGATCCTCACCGCCTTCGCCGGGCTGGTGATCGGGGTGGCGGTCGGCTTCGTCTGGCCCGTCCTCGGCGGCTGGGTCCGCGCCTTCGGGGTCTGGCTCGCCGAGAACAGCACGCTCGGAGCCGGCGTCTACGGCATGGTCAACCGCGCGCTGCTCCCCCTCGGCCTGCACCACATCGTCAACAACATCGTCTGGACCCAGGTCCCCGCCTGCGTGACGGAGACCGGCAAGCAGCTCGCGGGCGACCTGGTCTGCTTCAACAACGGCGTCCAGGGCTACGGCGGCTTCGAGGCCGGGTTCTACCCGGTCCTGATGTTCGGCCTGCCCGCCGCGGCGATCGCCATCTGGCGGGCCGCCCCGCCGCACCGGCGCACCGCGGTCGGCTCCATCATGGTCTCGGCCGCGCTCACCGCCTTCCTCACCGGGATCACCGAGCCGATCGAGTTCGCCTTCATCTTCGTGGCGCCGGTCCTGTTCGTCGCGCACATCGTCCTGACCGGAGTCTCCCTCGCCGTCGCCTCCGCGCTGGGGGCCAAGCTCGCCTTCAGCTTCTCCTCCGGCCTGATCGACCTGGGCCTGTACGGCACCGCCCCCAACGCGCAGGGGGTGCCGGTCGTCATCGCCATGGGGCTGGTCTACGCGGTGGTCTACTACGCCGTGTTCAGCTTCCTGATCAGGCGGCTGAACATCATGACACCGGGCCGCGAACCCGAGCCGGACGTGGACTCCGGCGACGCGTCGCCGGGCGGTGCGCCCGGACCCGCGCTCTCCTGAACCCCGTCTCCTCCCAACTCCGCACCCGCCCAGGCGCGCAGCCTCCGGACCCCGCGTCCCTGAACCCCGCCTCCTCCCAGGCCCGCACCCTCCGGACCCCGCGTCCCCAGCCTCCGCCTCCCGGAATGCCGGCCGTCTCCGTGGAGCCGGTTCCGGTCATCCCCAGGAAGGCGCGAGCGCGTCCGGAACCCGCCTTCCTGCGGGCGGGGACCACTCCAGCTTGCGGTGATCTTCTCCTCACAACGGACGAAGCGGCCGCGGTTCCCCGGAAAGCTGGTGCGCGACGTATCTGGGCGGGGGACCGGAAACTCCTAGAGGTGTCAGTTTCGCACCGACCCTTCGAACCGGAGTCGCCATGTCCCCCGCGTCGTCCCCCGCGTCGTCCCCCGCGCCACTCCCCCGGATCGCCCCGTCGCCCCTGGCCGAGCCGCCCGGTGACGACGAGCGGGCCGTTCGCGCCTCCCCGGCCGCCCGCCGTACGTGCAGGGCGCCCTCGCCCTC
>NZ_CDRNDK010000556.1:0-3667 GCF_977012225.1 Planomonospora algeriensis
CGGTCTCCCGGCGCCGTCGTCCGGCTTGCCGGAGACCGGCGGGGCGGCAGGGGTGACCGGTGGCGCCGGGCGCCGGAACCTTCCGGGCCGGCCTGCCGTACCGGTGCGCGCGGGGAGGGGGCGGCCGTCTCCGGCTCGCGCAGCGAGGCGAGGACGTCGTCGGCCTCGGAGTCGGCGGCGAAGTCCTCCGCGGCCTCGGCCTCACGTCTCTTGATCACCACCATGTGGTCGACCGACAGACGCCCGGCCCCGTTGACGGCCAGCAGCACCGAGGCCGCGCCGAGCGCGACGATCAGGTTCACCTCGCCGCCGGTCAGCGGGAGCCCCTGGTCGCCGTTGGCGATCACGAACACCGCGACGGCCTCGGCGAACAGCAGCAGTCCGCAGACGGGCACGGCGAGACCGGCCACCAGCAGGGCCCCGCCGATGAGCTCCATCAGCATGGTCGTCCCGGCCCAGACTCCCGGGGCGGGGGCGCCCAGCGTGGCGAACTGCAGGCCGGTCGCGGTCAGGCCCGCCTCCAGCTTGTCCCAGCCGTTGGCGAAGAAGATCCCGCCGACGCCCAACCTGGCGGCCAGGGCGGCGATGTCATGGAGGGTTTGTCGCACGGCTCCTCATTCTGGTCCGGTCCGCCGGTCTTGCCCATAGCCGCGACCGGCAATCATCAGGACCCGGTCAGTCCGGGCCGGTACGGTCACCGGATCCGCGCGGCACCAGGACCGCCACCGCGGCGGCGGTGACGCCGAGCAGCAGCACGCTGACGACGATCGTGGAGTGCAGCCCGGCGACGAAGGCCACCCGGGCCTGCGCCAGCAGCGCGGCCCCGCCCTGGTCGCCGAGTTCCCGCGCCACGGCGTCGGCGGCGGCCAGCGATTGGCGGGCCCGCTCCATCAGCCCGGCGGAGACGCCCTCGACGGGGGCCAGCGAGGGCGCGTAGACGGCGGTGGTGACCGTGCCGAGCACCGCGACGCCCAGCCCGGCGCCGAGTTCGTAGGCGGTCTCCTCGGTCGCGGCGGCGCCGCCCGCGTGGGACTCGGAGACCGAGGACATGATCGTGTCGGAGGCGGCCAGCAGCGCCACCTGGATGCCGAAGCCGATGCCGACGAAGCAGAGCGCGAGCGCCAGCGGGTGCTCCTCGGTGCCCCAGGCCAGGGTGGGGGCCAGCGACAGCGCGGTCAGCGCCAGGCCGCCGCCCATCGTGGCGCGCAGCCCGAGCCGGCGCAGCAGGTGCGCGCCCGAGAGGCCGCCGGCCACCGAGGCGGCCATCAGCGGCAGCATCCGGACCGCGGCGCCCGGCGGGCTGTCGCCGAGCACGAGCTGGAGGTACTGGGCGAGCATCAGCTGGAGGCCGACCAGGGAGAAGACGGTCAGCAGCACCGCGGCCACCCCGACGGAGAAGGCCCGCCGCCGGAACAGGCTCAGGTCCAGCAGGGGAACGGCCAGCCGCCGCTGCCGGCGCACGAACCAGGCCAGCAGCGCGACGCCACCCAGGAAGGCCGCGGCCCCCTCCGGGTGACCGGCCCCTGCCTCCTTCAGGCCGAACGCGAACGCGAGGATGCCCAGGACCGACAGCAGCGCGCTCGGCGCGTCCCACGGCTGCCCGGCCAGGGTCCGGGACTCCGGCAGGAGCCGTGCCGCCGCGGGCAGCAGGACCAGCAGGATCGGCACGTTGATCAGGAAGACGGCGCCCCACCAGAAGTGCTCGACGAGCAGCCCGCCGAGCAGCGGCCCGGCCGCCGCCCCCGCCGCCGCGACCGCGCTCCACACGCCCAGTGCGATCGCCCGCTCCCTGCGGTCGGTGAAGACCTGCCGGATGATGGAGAGGGTGGCCGGCATGATCATGGCTCCGCCGACGCCGAGGAGCATCCGCGCGGCGATGAGCGCGGAGGCGGTGGGGGCGAACGCCGCGGCGGCCGAGGCGGCGCCGAACACCACGTAGCCGGCCAGGACCAGGCGTCTGCGCCCGTGGCGGTCGCCGAGTGTGCCGAAGGTCAGCAGCAGCGGCGCGACCACCAGGGAGTAGCCGTCGACGATCCACAGCATCTGCACGGAGCTCGGGTCGAGCGCCGCGGTCAGGGCCGGGCCGGCGATGTGCAGCACGGTGGCGTCCACCGCGATGAGCAGCAGGCTCAGGCAGAGCAGGACGAGGACCGACCAGCGGCCGGTCCCGGAGGGGCGCGTGCCGGTCCCGGCGCGCCTGGTGTCGGCGGCGACCCCCATGGCGGTCATGCGCGGCTGGCGGGGGTACCGGCCCGGGCGAACATGCGTGGCAGCTTAGGCCATCCGCCGGAGTGGACGGGCGCCCGTTGGAAGATTGATCCGGGATGAAATGTGCGAATCGGCTCCGGGATCCGCGACCTCTCTAGAGAGATAGACCCCTCTATCCGCCGTCTAGGCAAACGGTGGTCCTCCCCGCACCATGGCGGTCGTGGGGAGTCAGAGCCAGGTGCGAGAGCCGTCGTGGTGAGCGGTTCCGGCGACCGGGACCTCGTCGAGGTCCCGGCCCCGCCGGACCCCGGCGAACTGGACCGATGGTGCGCCGTCGCCTTGGACCGGCTGGCCGAGGGCAGGCCGGAGGCCGCGCTGGAGGCCGCGCGCCGGGCGGTGGAGCACGACTCCCGGGACGGGCTCGCCGCCGGCTGGGGCTACCGTCTGGCCAGTCTCGCCTTCGAACGGCTCGGCCGCGATGCGGAGGCCGTGGCCGCCGCCGAGGAGGCCGTACGGCTGGCCCCGGGGTCCTGGGCGGCGCGGCTGCGCCTCGGCTCGGCCCTCCGCCGGGTCCCGGGGCGGTGGGCGGAGTCGTGGTCGCAGACGGCCAGGGCGGTGCGCTACGCCCCCGAGGAGCCCGACCCGCACGTGCTGGCGGGGACCTCGCGCTCCTGCGCGGAGAGCACCGGCGGGCCCGGGACGCCTACCGGGCGGCGCTGCACCGGGCGGGCGACCATCCCGGCGCGAGGGTCAACCTCGGCCTGACGTTCCTGCGCTGGGAACGGCCCCGCAACCACCACGACCCCGCCTGGCCGGTCGACCCCCGGGAGACCGGCCGGACCCGGCACGCCCTGGAGACGTGGTCGCGGCAGACCCGGGTCCTGCTCGCAGCGGCCCTCCTCGCGGCCGTCGCGGCCGCCCTCGGTCCGGGTCTCACCGCCGAGGCGAGGATCTGCGCCGCGGCGCGCCCGCCGCGGTCCTGGTGATCACCCTCCGGCAGGCCCGCAGGATCGGGCTCTGGTCCTATGTCCCCGCGATGCTCGCGCGCGACGTGTGGCTCGGCCTGACCGTCGCGGCCGCGCCGGCGGCGGTGGCGGCCTACGTCGCGGCGGTCGCCACCCTCCCGCGCGTGCCGCCGGGCGTGGTGGCGGATACAGCGGCGGATACGGCGGCGGATACGGCGGCGGATACGGCGACGGGCCTGGTGGCGGGCCTGGCGGCGTCCGGCTCCGCGACGGGGCCGTGGACGGTTCCGGCGGGCGTGGTGCTACTCAACGGCGTCGCGCTGCTCGTCGCGCGGGTGCTGGCCGAGGCGTGGCGGGGCCGGCCGGTCCGGGCGCTGGCCGAATTCTCCGCGGCGGGCGGGGACCCTGCGGCCGGGCGCGGTATCGGGGGTGACGCTCTGGCTCGTGGGCGGGCCGCGCATGGTCGGTCCTGGCCGGGGCCGCGGCGGCCGCCG
>NZ_CDRNDK010000557.1:0-3660 GCF_977012225.1 Planomonospora algeriensis
GCCGCCGCCCCGGCCGCCGCCGCCGTGACCAGCGGGGCCCGCTGGACCGCGGGCGGCGCGGTGCGCAACACCACCGGGCGCGTGTTCCTCACCCTCGGCGGGGTCGACTTCGTCTGCTCGGCGAGCTCGGTGCGGAGCGGCAACCGCGACCTCGTCGTCACGGCAGGGCACTGCGTCAAGGACGGGACCGGCGCGTGGGCCGAGAACTGGACCTTCGTGCCCGGCTACGACCAGGGCAGCCAGCCGTACGGGCGCTTCACCGCCCGCCGCATGTTCGTCGCGGGCCCGTGGTCGCGCAGCGCGGACGACAGCCACGACCTCGCCATGGTCGCGCTCAACACCAGGAACGGCAGGCACCTGGCCGACGTGGTGGGCGCCCAGGAGATCGCCTTCGGCACGGCCCGCGGCCGCCACGCCTACGGCTTCGGCTTCCCCGTCGACCCGCCCTACGACGGCGAGCACATGATCTACTGCGCCGGCCCGGTCCGCGAGGACCCGTACGGCCAGACCCACGACCAGGGCCTGCGCTGCAACATGACGGCCGGGTCCAGCGGAGGCCCCTGGTTCAGCGACTTCGACGCCGCGACCGGCCGGGGCACCGTCACCTCGGTGAGCAGCTTCAAGTACAGCGACGACCACGGCACGATGTACGGCCCCTACTTCGGCGACACCGCCAAGGAGCTCTACCTCACGGCCCAGCGGTCCTGACGCCTCCGCACCCCGCCGCCACCCGGCGGTCCTGACGCCTCCGCACCCCCGTCACCACCCGGCGGTACGGCCCCGCACCTCCAGAGCACGGGGCCGTCGCGCGTCCCGCCGGATCGGGCCGGGGTCCCGGAGGCGGCCCTACAGGCTCAGCCCGGTCAGGACCATGACCTTCTCGTAGGTGTAGTCGGCCATCGCGGAGCGGACGCCCTCACGGCCGACCCCGGAGTCCTTGACGCCGCCGTAGGGCATCTGGTCGGCGCGGTAGGACGGCACGTCCCCGATGACCACACCGCCGACCTCCAGCTCCCGGTTGGCCCGGAAGGCCAGGCCGAGGCTCCGGGTGAACACGCCGGCCTGCAGGCCGTACTTCGAGTCGTTGACCGCGGCGAAGGCCGCGTCCGCGTCCGGCACACTCCGCACGACCATCACCGGGCCGAACACCTCCTCACAGGAGACCTTCGCCCCGGCGGGCGCGTCGGCCAGGACGGTCGGCGCGACGGTGGCGCCGTCGCGGGTGCCCCCGGTCAGCACGCGGGCCCCGCCGGCGACGGCCTCGGCGACCCACTGCTCGACCCGCTCGGCGGCCTCGACGGAGACCAGCGGCCCGACCTGGGTCTTCTCGTCGGCCGGGTCCCCCGTCACCAGGGCTTCGACGGCCGGGACCAGCCGGGCCAGGAAGTCGTCCCGCACGGACTCCTCGACGATCACCCGCTGGACCGCGATGCAGCTCTGCCCGGCCTGGTAGTTGGAGAACAGCGCCACCCGGGAGGCGGCCCAGTCGAGGTCGGCGTCGGCCAGCACGACCGCGGCGGCGTTCCCGCCGAGCTCCAGGGTGACGTGCTTGCGCGGCACCCTGTCCATGATCGCGTAGCCGACCGGGCCGGAGCCGGTGAAGGAGACCACCGGCAGCCGCGGGTCCTCGACCAGCGCGGCGGCGCGCTCGTTGGGCACCGGGAGCACGGAGAACATGCCCGCGGGCAGGTCCGTCTCGGCGAGGATCTCGCCGAGCAGCAGCGCCGAGAGCGGCGTCGCGGGGGCGGGCTTGACGACGACCGGGGCGCCGACGGCGATGGCCGGGGCGACCTTGTGGGCGACCAGGTTGAGCGGGAAGTTGAACGGTGTGATCGCCAGGATCGGCCCGCGCGGGACGCGGGAGACGTAGGCGAGGCGACCGGCCGCGGCGGGCTCGGTGTCCAGGCGCATCGCCTCGCCGGCGGAGCGGCGGGTCTCCTCGGCGGCGAAGCGGAAGGTGGATACCGCGCGGCCGACCTCGCCCCGGGCCCAGAAGACCGGCTTGCCGTTCTCCTCGGTGATCAGGCGGGCGATCTCGTCGGCGCGCTCGGCCAGGCGGCGCGAGACGTGGGCCAGGGCCTCGGCCCGCACATGGACGGGCAGGGCCGCGGCCTCCTTGCGCACGGCCTCCGCCGCGGCGACGGCCTCCTCGACCTGGTCCGGGGTGGGCACGGAGCAGACGCCGACGACGCGGCCGTCATGCGAGTTGGTCACGGTGAGCTCGGCGTCCCCGGTGGCGGGGCGGCCGGCGAGCCAGAAGGGGCGCACGTCCATACCTTCGACGCTATGCCACCCGGCCGGGTCCGGCGTCGCTCCACTCCGCACAAGACACCTCGGCGGCCGCACCGATCCGGATAAAATGATCCACCCTGATTCCATCCTTAAAACAGGTTTATTGACGATATTTCTATCCGACTGACGGTTTGAACGATCTTCACCGTGGCTAAGTCATCCGATGCGAGTCCCCCGAGCGGAAAGGCGTGGCCCCATTGACCTCCTCGGCGCCGCTCGGGCTCCAGGGCGCCTACCTCTCCGGTGACCGCGCCGGACAGGACGAACTCCGCGCCAAGCTCCTCGACGTGGCGAACCACCTCCTGCTCACCATCGGCCCGGAGAGCCTGTCGATGCGGCGCATCGCCACCGAGGCCGGCTGCTCCACGACCGTCATCTACACCATGTTCGGCAGCAAGGAGGGCCTGGCCGAGGCGCTCTACCTGGAGGGCTTCGAGCGCTTCCGGCGCCGGCTGGAGGCCGTGCCCGCGCACCCGGACTCCCTGGAACGCCTCACCGCGCTCGGCACCGCCTACCGGGAGGCCGCGCTGGCCGAGCCGGGTTACTACAGCCTGATGTTCGAGCGGGCCATCCCCGGTTTCACGCCCAGCGAGCGGGCCAGGACCCTGGCCCGGGCGGCGCTCAACATCTTCGACCGGGTGATCGCCGACTGCATCTCGGCGGGCCGGCTCGTCCCCACCCAGCCCCGCAAGATCGCCGACGTGCTCTGGTCCGCGGCCCAGGGAGCGATCAGCTTGGAACGTGCCGGGCACCTGCGCGACGGCTCGGCCTTCGACGCCGCCACCCGGGCCATCATCCACCGCTATCTGACGACCGGCACCGGGCGGCCGGACCCGCCGCCCGCCGTCTAGACACCCGACACCTGGACACCCGCCGCCTGGACACCCGGCACCGGGGCACCCGCCGCCGAGACATCCGGGCACCCGCCATCCGCAGACACCCTCCGTCCGGGCACCCGGCATCGCCCGCCGGCCCGCTAGACGCTCAGCGCCACCCACAGCTCGGCGCGGACCGCCGGGTCGTCCAGGTCGCGGCCGAGCAGCTCGGCGACCCGCCGCATGCGGTAGCGCAGGGTGTGCCGGTGCACCCCCAGCCGCTGGGCCGCCGCGTCCCAGTGCCCGTTGCACGCCAGGTAGGCGCGGAGCGACTCCACCAGGTCGGCGCGGGAGCCGTACTCCCGCAGCGGGGCGAGCAGCGCCGAGGAGAACGCCGCGGCCACGTCGGCGTCCAGCAGCGCCAGCAGCCCCCGGCCCGCCAGGTCGGCGAAGCGCACGACCGGACCGGCCGGGCCCCGGGCCGAGGCGAGCGCCCGGTCGGCCTGCTCGATCCCGGTCCGCAGCTCCTCCGCGCCCACCGGCGCGCCGATCC
>NZ_CDRNDK010000558.1:0-3640 GCF_977012225.1 Planomonospora algeriensis
GGCGGCCACCCGCCGCAGGACGGCGAGCCCGTCCGCGCCGCCGTCCAGCGCCACCCGCGCCTCGTGGAGCCGGGCCTCCGGGGGCAGGAGCGTGATCTCACCGGTGGGCACGTAGGGCACGTTGGCGAGCAGGACGCCGACACGCCCTCGCAACGCGGCGGGCAGCGGCTCGTAGAGGTCGCCCCGGTACACCCGGCCGCCCAGGGCGGCGAGGTTGCGGCGGGCGCAGGCCACCGCGGCGGGGTCGATGTCGGCGGCGTGCAGTTCCACCCCGCCGGGGGTGCCGTCCGGAGGGTCCTCCGGAGCCCTGTCGGCGGCTCTCTCCGGAGGCGCGGCCAGGGCCGCCACCAGGGCCGCGCCCAGCGCCCCCGAACCGCAGCACAGGTCGACGACGACGGATCCCGGACGGGCGAGGGCGGCGGCTCGGCGGACGAGGAACTCGGTGCGGCGGCGGGGCACGAAGACCCCGGGATCCACGGCCACCCTCAGGCCGCAGAACTCCGCCCAGCCCAGGACGTGTTCGAGGGGGAGGCCGGCGACCCGCCGCTCCACCATGGCGGTGAGCTCACCGGGCGTCCGCGCCGCGGCGGCGAGCAGCTCGGCCTCGTCCTCGGCGAAGACGCAGCCGGCGGCCCGGAGCCTGGCGACGACGGCGGACGGGGCCGCGGCGGCGGACAGACCGGCAGGCGGGACGGCGGAGGCCTCGACGCCGGACAGGCCGACAGGCGGGACCTCGACGCCGGACGGGGTATCGACGCCGGACGGGACGGCAGGCGGGGCCGCGGCGGGCGGCGGGGGAACGGATCGGATGTGTGGTGACGGCTGAACCGGCATGAGAGCCCTTCGGAATTCCGATGGGTGCTCTCTCGGTCACCTAGGCCGGGTGGACCGCAGGGCCGTGAGAGGAGAGCACCCGGCCTGATCTGGCGTTGATGGGTCTCACCTCCTCAGGTACGTCCACTGCTGGGGACGGCAACGCTACCCACCCGGACCCCGCCGCGCAAACATGCCGGCGCCGGGCGTCGTCAGGGCTGCTGCACGGCCAGGCGGATCGCGAAGCCGACCAGCAGCAGACCGGTGACCTGCTCGACCCTGGCGCGGACCCGGGGCGCGCGCAGCAGCGCGCCGATCCGGTCCACCACCACGTTGTAGAAGCCGAACCAGAGCAGGTACAGCCCGGCGAAGATCGCCGACAGCAGGAGGGCCCGGCCCAGCGTGTTGCCGTGGGCGGGCAGGAACTGGGGCAGGAAGGTCACGAAGAAGAGGGCGACCTTCGGATTGAGCACGTTCGACAGGAAGCCGTTGCGGACGTGCCGGAAGGGCGGGCCCCCGTCGGCCGGGACCTCCGCGACGGCGACGGCGGCGGCCGTACGACGGCTGGAGCGCAGCGCCTGAACGCCGAGCCAGAGCAGGTAGGCCACGCCCGCGATCCTCAGCACGGTGAACGCGGTGGCCGAGGCCAGCAGCAGGGCCGAGAGCCCGATCGCGGCGGAGGCGGCGTGGACGGCGAGCCCGAACAGGCCGCCGGTCATGGTCAGCAGGCCGGCGGTACGGCCGAAGGCGAGGGCGTTGCGCGTGATCAGGGCCTGGTCGGGCCCGGGAATCATGATCATTACAAGCGCCGTGACCGCGAAGGTCGTCAACATGGAACGGGGGTCTCCCTGGACATGTGGTGAGAAAAGTGCCTTGTGGGCGCGCTCATCCTATTTATCCAGGGAGACCCGGAGACCACCGGGCGACGGCGAACCGGTCGCGGGCGCGCGGCGGACCGGCGACCAGGCCCGGCGACAGACCGAACCCCGGGGCCGGAGACCACCGGGACCGGGGGCGGACCGGGGTCAGGTGACGGCGAGCCGCCGCCGGTACCGCTCGTCGCGCCAGTGCTCCTTCTCCAGCACCTCCGCCAGCGTGACCGCCGCGTCATACACGTCCACATGGCGGATGTACAGCGGGGCGAAACCGAACCGGAGGATGTCCGGGGCGCGGAAGTCCCCGTGCACGCCCCGGTCGATCAGTGCGCGCATCACCGGGTAGCCCTCCGGATGGGTGAAGCTCACCTGGCTGCCCCGGCGCTCCGGGTCGCGGGAGGTGACCAGCCCGAGCCCGTACGGCGCGCACAGCTCCTCGACCAGGTCGATGAAGAGGGAGGTGAGCGCCACGCTCTTGGCCCGCACCTCGGCCAGGTCCGCCCGCTCCCAGACGTCCAGCGAGGCGTTGAGCGAGGCGAAGGAGAGCACGTGCGGGGTGCTCACGGCGAAGCGCCGCACCCCCTCGGCCGGGCGGTAGCCGGGCTCGAACGCGAACGGCGCGGCGTGGCCGTGCCAGCCGGTCAGGATGTGCTCGGCGTCGGCCTGGTGGCGCGGGTGCACGTAGACGAACGCCGGGGAGCCGGGGCCGCCGTTGAGGTACTTGTAGGTGCAGCCGACCGCGAAGTCGGCCGGGGACACGTCCACCTGGTAGGCGCCCGCGCTGTGGCACAGGTCCCAGACCATCAGCGCGCCCGCCGCCTGGACCCGCGCCGTCACCTCGGCGGTGTCGTGCCGGTTCCCGGTCCGGTAGTCGACCTCCGACAGCAGCACGCACGCCACGTCCCCGCCCGCGAGCGCCGCGTCGAGGCCCTCCGTGCCGCGCACATCGCGGATCTCGTAGCCGCCCAGCGCCCCCGCGAGCCCCTGGACCATATAGCGGTCGGTCGGGAAGTTGTCCAGGTCCGAGACGATCACCCGGCGTCCCGGGCGCAGGCGCAGCGCGGCCGAGACGGCTTTGACGATCGCGATCGAGGTGGTGTCGCCCACCACGACCTGTCCGGGCCCCGCCCCGATCAGGGGGGCCAGCCGGTCACCGGTCGAGACCGGCAGGTCGAACCAGCCGTCGGCGTTCCAGGCGCCGACCAGACGGCCGCCCCACTCCTCCTCCACGACCCGGGTGACCGCCGCCGAGGCGCTCCTCGGCGGCGCTCCGAGCGAGTTGCCGACCAGGTAGACCGTCCCCTCGGGCAGGACGAACTCGTCCCGGAGGTGCCGGAGGGGATCGGCGGCGTCGAGGGCGGCGCAGTCCGCGCGGCTGATGGCCATGAATCATCTCCCGGTTGGGTCCTTACCAGTCCTCCCATCATCCAGCACGGGAACCTGTGCGACCACCGGGTGGCGCCCCGGACCCCTCGGACCCCTCGGACCCTTCGGACCTCTCGGCCCCCACGGCTCCCACCAAGGCCGCCGCGCGCTCCGCCGTACCCCGGGCCCAGGGGCCCGTGGTCGCGGCGCCGAGGACGAGCACGGCGGCCCCGCAGCCGGTGATGATCCACCAGGCCGTACGGGCGGCCCCGGTGAAGCCGGGTCCCGCGGCGACGAGCTCACCGCCCACCCCGGCGGCGATCACCGAGCCGACCACCGCGACGCCCAGGACCTGGCCGACCTGGCGGCTGGTGGAGGCGATCCCCGCCGCGACCCCGGCCTGCGAGACCGGCATCCCGGAGACGGCCGTGTTCGTGACGGGGGCGTTGAGCAGGCCCATGCCGACGCCGAACAGGACGAAGGAGGCGAGCAGCAGGGCGTCGGGGGAACCTGGGGAACCGGTACCGCCCACCGCCGACAGTCCCCCGCCCAGCGTCATCGCCGCGCCCGCCGCCAGCAGCGGCGGG
>NZ_CDRNDK010000559.1:0-3630 GCF_977012225.1 Planomonospora algeriensis
GCCGACGACCGACGTGCCGCAGGGCGGCGGGGGGCGCCCGCGCCGTCGAGGGCGGCGCGCGCGTTCCGTACGGCGTCCTCGGTGGCCTGCCCGGTGTCCCGGGGGGTCTCGGGGGCCGGGGTGGGCTGCCGGTGCTCGCCGACCACCGCGCCCGTGATGTCGGCGACCCTGGCGTCGATGTGGGTGCGGGTGACGTCCAGCGCGGCGACGTACGCGGCGGACGGGTTGAGCCGGTAGACCTCCGCGGTGCGTCCCGGCATCCCCTCCCGCACGCCGCCCGGCACGACCAGCCCGGCCTCCTGCAGCCGGAGGAGGAGCTGCGAGGCGGTGGGCTTGGACAGGCCGGTGAGGGCGCCGATCTCCGGGCGGGTCAGCGGGCCGCGCTCCAGGAGCGCCTGGAGCGCGGCCCGGTCGTTGATGGCGCGCAGCAGGCTCGGGGTGCCCGGTGTCGGCTGAGGCACGGCCCCTCCAGAACGTCGTCTTCAAGTTAGGAAAGTTTCCTAACTTGAAGAGAATCTAAGGAGCCGGAGGCGGGCCGTCAAGGAGGGGGAGAGCGCCGAAACCAAGCCGTGACGACGGCGGGGCGGAGGGTGTGCGATGGCCGGGGAAGGAGGGCGGCCCGGGGAATGTGAACATCTCAACGGACCTGCTAGGGTGATGGTTTGTCATAACAACCAGCACAATGCATTTATATGGCCCGGAGTATCCTATTAGCGGCAAAGATAATGGAGCGACGGCAACCCGTCAAATCGAGCTCGCCAGGGAACAGGAGTATGTCACCTCCCTCTACGAGCGGCTCGACCTGTTGCGCGACCGCACCCAGCGGCAGCTCGACGGAGTGCTGGCCCAGGGCGGCGGCGGCACCCACCAGAACCGCTCGGAGCGCGACAGCTTCGCCGGGATGTACGCCGAGCGGCTGGCGCGCCTGTGGGCGGTGGAGAACGGCCTGTGCTTCGGCCGGCTCGACAACGCCGACCACACCTCCCTCTACATCGGCCGCATCGGCCTGGCCGACGACGACCAGCGCCGGCTGCTGATCGACTGGCGGGCACCGGTGGCGCAGCCGTTCTACCGGGCCACCCCCGCCTCCCCGATGGGCGTCACCCGCCGCCGCCACCTGCAGACCAAGGGCCGCAAGGTGATCGGCGTCGACGACGACCTGCTCGACCTCGACACCCTCAGCGACGAGGACGTGGCCACGCTCAACGGCGAGGCCGCGCTGCTGGCCTCCCTCGGCGCGCACCGCACCGGCCGGATGCGCGACATCGTGGCCACCATCCAGGCCGAGCAGGACCGCATCATCCGCTCGGACCTGTCCGGCGTGCTCGTCGTGCAGGGCGGGCCCGGCACCGGCAAGACCGTCGTGGCCCTGCACCGGGCGGCCTACCTGCTCTACACCCACCGGGAGAAGCTGGCCCGCCGGGGCGTGCTCATCCTCGGCCCCAACCTGACCTTCCTGCGCTACATCGAGCAGGTCCTGCCCTCCCTGGGCGAGACCGACGTGCTGCTGTCCACGGTCGCCGAGCTGTACCCCGGGATCACCGCGACCGCCGCCGAGCGGCCCGAGACGGCCGCGGTCAAGGGCGACGAGCGGATGGTCCAGGTCGTGGCGCGCGCCGTACGGGAGCGGCAGCGGGTGCCCCGCCGGCCGATCGAGATCAAGCTGGACCGCTACACCCTCAGCCTCGACGGCCGCACCCTGGAGGCCGCGCGCAACCGGGCCGCCCGCTCGCGCCGTTCCCACAACGAGGCCCGCTCGGTCTTCGTCCGCCACCTGCTCAACGCCCTCGCCCGGCAGGCCGCCAAGCTGCTGGGCAAGGGCGTCATCGACGACGACGAGCTGGCCGACCTGCGCGAGGAGCTCCGCACCGAGCAGCCGGTGAAGGCCGCCCTGAACCGGCTGTGGCCTTACACCACCCCGCAGCAGCTCCTGCTGGGGCTGTTCACCTCCCGCGAGCGGCTGGAGTACGCCGCGGCCGACCTGAGCCCGGACGAGCGCGCGCTGCTGCTGCGCGAGCCGCCGCGCAAGGGGGAGGGCTGGTGGTCGCCCGCCGACGTGGCGCTGCTGGACGAGGCCGCCGAGCTGCTCGGCGACATCGACCCGGGCGTGCTGCGGGCCGGGGCGTGGATGGCCGAGGAGGAGCAGGCCGCCGCCCGCGCCGCCGCGCGCGAGGAGGACAGCATGCAGCTCGCCTACGCCAAGGAGGTGCTGGAGCTGACCGGCCTGTCCGAGATCATGGACGCGGAGAAGTTCGCCGCCCGGCACCTGGGCGACGAGTTCTACCTCACCACCGCCGAGCGGGCCGCGGGCGACCGCACCTGGGCCTTCGGCCACATCATCGTGGACGAGGCGCAGGAGCTGTCGCCGATGGACTGGCGGATGGTCATGCGCCGGTGCCCCACCCGGTCGATGACGATCGTCGGCGACCTGGCGCAGACCGCGTCGGCCGCCGGAGCCCGCTCCTGGGAGCGGGTGCTCGACCCTTATGTGGGCGGGCGCTGGCGGGTCGAGAACCTCACCGTCAACTACCGCACCCCCACCGAGCTGATGGCGGTGGCCGCCGCGGTGCTCCCGCTGGTCGGTCCCGGGCTCACCGCCCCCGCCTCGGTCCGCGAGACCGGTGAGCGGCCCTGGGCGGCCTCGCCGCTGGAGTCCCTGCCCGAGGTGGTCAAGGCCGAGATCGTTGAGGGTGGCCGCCTGGCGGTGCTCGTCCCGGAGTCCCTCAGAGCCGAGCTGGGCGAGGCGGTGACCCGGGCTGTCGACGGCGCGGTCGCCGGGCCCGGCGCGGCGGCCCTGGACGCCCCCGCGGCGGTGCTGAGCGTCGCCGACGCCAAGGGCCTGGAGTTCGACACGGTCATCGTGGTCGAGCCGGACCGCATCCTGAGCGAGTCCCCCGCGGGGCGAGCGACCTGTACGTGGCCCTGACCCGGGCGACGCGGCGGCTGGGCGTGGTCCACGGCGCTCCGCTCCCCGAGCCGCTCGCCGGGCTCGAGCAACGCCGGACCGGCTGAGCCGCCCGCCGCGGGCGGCTATCCGGATACGGAGCAAGGCCGGAGGCTGCTCGACCGGACGTGCGCTAGCTGCGGAAACGGGGTGTTTCCGCAGTTGGTGACGAGGTTGACATCTGAGCTGAGGCCGGTAGTTTTGCTGCCCAGTCCAGCACGGGACTGGCCGGTTGGCCGCCTCCGACATCACCGGTTCCTCGCCCCGCGGCGGAGCGTGACTCCGCCCGTACAGCCAGGCGCAGGACCGCTGGTCAGTCGGGTCGGGGCACCCCAACCGGGCGGGGGAACGAACCCGGGAGGGGCCTGGGCACCCAGTAGACAACGGCAATCCGCGCCCGCCGCCGACGGGACGGAACCGGTCCGAAGGGTTCGTCCGGGCACTCTTTCCGCTCCCGTGCCGGCGAGTGCAAGTTTCGGGGTGATCCCCAGGGCATCCGTCCGCCCTGGAGGTCACCCCGCTGCCGTGTCGGGGGTAGCGTTCGGTTGGCAGGTCCAGCCAGGTCCGACGTCCGCAAGGAGCCCCCGTGGTGCAGGAGAAGACGGCCCCTCCGCCGGGGGCTCCCCCGGCCGCGTCGCCGGAGGGCGTCCCGGACGGTCCCCGGTGGCGGGACCGCTCGGCCGGAC
>NZ_CDRNDK010000560.1:0-3618 GCF_977012225.1 Planomonospora algeriensis
CGCGTCCGGGAGCCCGAGGACGGCCGGAGCCGTACCGGGGGCCGGGAGGGCCGCGTCCGGAGACCCGGTCACGGCGAGGGCCGCGGCGGGAGCCGTACCCGGGACGGCCCCGCCGGAGACCAGGTGGCGCTCCACCGCGGCGAAGAACTCGGCCGCGGTCCGCCTGGCCACCGTGCCGAGCATGCGCTGGCCGACGCCGCCGATCATGCCGCCGACCACGGCCTCGGCGTCGTAGTCGATCCGGGTGCCGCCGTCGGCCTCGCTGAGCCGTACCTCCACGGTGGCCTCCACCGTGCCCGGGGCGCCCTGGCCCCGGGCGCGCAGCACGAAGCGGCTGGGGGCGTCGGGGTCGCGCAGGGCGACCTCACCCTGGTAGAGGCCCTTGATCGAGGCGACTCCGGCCGTGACCGTCATCCGGTAGGTGTCCGGGCCCGTCTCCTCCAGGCGCTCGCACCCCGGGATCGTGCGCACCAGCACGGCCGGGTCCTGGAGCGCGGACCACACGCGATCTCTGTCGGCGCCGAGCACGGCGCTGCCTGCGACCTTCACCTTCAGCACCCTAGACAGTCCCCGGCCGCGGGGTTAACAGCAACATCTGCCCGGCGGCGCGCCCGCGGGTTGTCAGTCCGCCGGGGCGCCCGCCCCGGCCGCGGCCTCCGGCGGGGTGACTCCGCGCCCCGCGCGCAGCGGCGCGCCCACCGCGTGCATGTGCCGCAGCGCCTGCGCGTACGAGCGCAGCAGCCCCGTCTCGAGGTACTCCACGCCCAACTCCTCGCAGTAGGCCCGGACGATCGGCTGGGCCCGGCGCAGGTTCGGGGTCGGCATGCTGGGGAACAGGTGGTGCTCGATCTGGTAGTTGAGGCCGCCCAGGGCGTTGTCGACCAGCCGGCCGCCGCGCACGTTCCGGGAGGTCAGCACCTGGCGGCGGAGGAAGTCGAGCTCGTCCTCACCGGTCAGCATCGGCATGCCCTTGTGGTTGGGCGCGAACGTGCAGCCGAGGTAGACGCCGAAGACCGCCTGGTGCAGGGCGAGGAAGACCAGGGCCTTGCCCACCGGGAGCACCGCGAACACCGCGCCGAGGTAGGCGGCGACGTGCACCACCAGGAGCAGCCCTTCGACCGCGCGGTTGCGCAGCGACGGGCGGCGCAGCGCCCGGAAGCTCGACACGTGCAGGTTGACCCCCTCCAGGGTCAGCAGCGGGAAGAACAGGAACGCCTCCCAGCGGCCGATGAACCTGGCGATCCCCCGGCTGGCCCGGGCCTGCCGCTCCGACCAGATCAGCAGTTCGGGGGAGACGTCGGGATCGTGGTCCTCGTGGTTGGGGTTGGCGTGGTGGCGGGTGTGCTTGTCCATCCACCAGCCGTAGCTCATGCCGATGACGAGGTTGCCCGCCACCAGGCCGGCGATCTCGCTGGAACGCCTGGAGCGGAAGACCTGCCGGTGGGCCAGGTCGTGGGCGACGAGCGCGATCTGGGCGAACACCACCGCGAGGAAGACCGCGACCGGGATCTGGTACCAGGAGTCGCCGATCAGGAAGAAGGCGGTCCAGCCGCCGGCGAAGAGGGCTCCGACCAGGCCGAGCCGTACGGCGTAGTAACCGGGACGCCGCTCCAGCAGGCCCGCCTGGACGATCCGGCGCGACAGCACGGCGTAGTCGCTTCCCCTCGTCCGGTCTCCGGCATCGGCGGTCGTGACATCGGTCATGGCTCTCCTTCGGCCTCATAGGTACTGAACGGGTCCACTCCCCAGGATTTCCGGACAACCGGGATCATGAACCCCTGCCGGCACCCCGAATGATGGTCGGGCTGGCCCCACCCCCGCCGCTTCCGGAGCATCCGCGCCTAGCCACCGGGGACGAAGCGGCGGGGCGGGGTGTGGATGTCGAAGTGGATCCGCCGCTGGGCCAGGATCGAGTGGGGTTCGCAACCGGGCGTGATCAGGCCCAGCCGCTCGAAGACGCCGAAGCGCGCGGACCGCGCGGTGAGGTACCGCGGGCGCATGGGCGGATGCCAGATGCCGTAGGTGCCGACGCGGCCGTCCCTGCGGCGGTACCAGCCGAGGGTGGGATGGGTGAGCTCCTCCATCCAGTGCGCCTCGCCGGTGAAGCCGTCCAGCCGGGACGGCGGCTCGGCCGCTTCCGCCGCCTCGCACCGGGCGTCGCCGCCGGCCAGCCGCCAGCGCGCCGGGGATGCCTCCCAGTCCGCGGTGATCTCGATGCGGCCGCGGCGCCACGGCATGTCCCACAGCCACCGGGGCACGACGGCCAGCGGGTGGTCCAGGGCCGTGCCGAAGAACCAGACGCCCTTCCGGCCGCCCGCCGTCACGTAGGCGCGGTAGTTGATCTGGCCGCAGTCGATCGCCGCCGGGGGGAAGAAGCGGAAGTGGAAGTCGCGGTCGCGGAAGGCCACCGCGGAGACCAGCGCCGCGCTCCCGCCGGTGAAGGCGAACTCCACCGGGGCGAAGCCGGCGGGCAGCAGCCGGGCGAGCGTCTCGGCGGGCACCCGGTAGCTGACGATCGCGAAGTCGTCCAGCTCGGTCTCCGCGTGGTACCAGCGCGGACGCGGGCGCGGGGTGCCGCCGAACGCCGCCTCAGCCATCGCCCGGGTCCGTGTGCCGGGCCTCCGGCGGCCGGAACGCGGGGCCGTGCCGGACGGTGCGGGTCTCGTGCATACCGGAGAGATCCTTAACGGGTGGTCGGGACCGGCCCCGCGGGCGGGGGCCGGCGGGAGATCACCACGTCGATGATCCACTATAGGGAGGCCTCAGCTAAGATCCACGCCCTCGCCCCGGATGTCAACCGTCGCCGCGGGCGGGGGGCGCCGGGGAGCGGCCGGGACGCGGACGCGGAGCGGCCGCTCCCCTGCGGGGAACGGGCCGCCCCTGCCGGGACCCGCGCTCAGTTGGCGGGCCGCTCGGCGGCGTTCAGGCCGGGCGTGTAGTCCTGGGCCTGGCCGGGCACCCGGTCGAGGGTGTGCTCCGGCGCGTAGCCGTGGTCGGACGACCGGTCGAGGTTCTGCTCGCCGCCGTCCTCCAGCTCGATGCTGTTCGGCTGGTCGGCGCCGCTCGGCCGGCTGAGGCTGCTCGGCGTGTAGCCCGGGGCCTGGCCGGAGACGCTGGGCAGGTAACCGGAGGAGGCGGGCCGGTCGTCGGACCGGTCGTAGCCGGGCTGGTCGCCGGAACGGTCGTAGCCGCCGTAGTTGCCGCCGTAGTCCGAGTCGCGGAAGTAGCGCCACGAGCTGCAGTAGACCGGCCGGCCGCCGCTCTGGCGGATCTGGCAGACCCTGATCCGGGCCTGGCTGGCGTATTCGCTGTCGTAGTTGAACGTCCGGTAGTTGCTCGTGCCGCAGTGCCGGTAGTTCCGGCCCCGGTCCCAGCCGGTGGAGCCGCCGTAACCGCCCGAGCGGTATCCCTGGACCTGCACGTAGGCACAGAGCCCACCCTGGCCGCCGGTGCGGTAGTCGCGGTCGTAGAGGTAGCCCCTCACCCGGACCCCGCCTCCCGACACGAGGTAGGCGCCGCCGCCCTGGTAGTCGACCGTACCCCGGGCGTAGGCCCTGCGGTTGCTGGAGTAGTACGGACCCCACGAGTCGGCGCGGTCCGCCGCGGCCGCGGCGGGCG
>NZ_CDRNDK010000561.1:0-3615 GCF_977012225.1 Planomonospora algeriensis
GAACGACCAGCGGCCCTGCCCGCCGGGGTCATCGGCGCGGATGTGCTTCAGCTCGCCCGACTGGTCGCCGTAGCGGACGCTCACGCCCGCTTTGGCGTAGGCGGTACGGCGGTGCTCCAGGGCGGCGTTGTAGAGCTGCCGGTGGTCTTCCAGGCACGCGGTGAGCGCGGCTGCCTGTCGGGCGGTGGGGCGCAGCAGGAACTTGTAGGACCTGCGCACATCCACCCCCCATCACGCTCGGTAACGATAACACCACGATATCGGCTGGCGCCGGTAAAACCGGGAAGGACGTTCATGATGCGCGGATCTGACAGGTCAGGGCACGCTCGGGCCTGGGCGGCCCTCCCGCTCCCGATTCCCCCGTCGCCTGAAGGCGACGGTCCCCTCGGGAGGCTCTGATGGCGACAGGCGCGCCCTCACCCTCATCCGAACGGCAGACGACGGGCACCGGCGGACGACGGCGCACGGGCGGCTGGACGGTGAGCAGGCTGCTCGCGGTCGGCTACGCCATCGCGTTCGGCGCCCTCGCCGTCATCGGGATCAGCTCCTACATGCGCATCGGCGCGCTGGCGGAGGAGCGGAGAGCGGTCGAGCAGACCCAGCAGACCATCGACCGGATCGAGGACCTCCGCGACCGGCTCAAGGACGCGGAGAGAGGGCAGCGCGGCTACCTCATCACCGGTCAGGACCGCTACCTCCATCCGTACCGGCAGGCGCTCCCGCGCATCGAGGAGGACCTCGCCGCCCTGCAGCGGATGACCGGGGAGGACCCCCGCCAGCAGACGACCCTCACCAGGCTCCAGCAGCCGATGCAGGAGAGGCTCGATGCGCTCGACGAGACGATCCGCCTCCGCCGGGAGCAGAGCTTCCAGGCCGCCCGCGACGTCGTCCTGAGCGATCGCGGCGCGTGGAGCATGATCGAGATCGAGACGCTGCTGAACCAGATGGAGGCCGAGGAGGAGCGCCTGCTGGAGCTACGGCAGCGCAGCAGCGTCGAGAGCGCCGCCGACACCCGGAACGTCATCCTGTGGGGCTCGCTGCTCGCGGCCCTGCTGGTCGCCGTCGCCGCGCGGTGGGCGACGCGCAAGGTGACCGGCTCCGTGGACGAGGTGGCGGCCGCGGCCAGACGGGTCGCGGCCGGTGACGTGACCCGGCCCGCCCAGGTGACCGAGCCGGTGGAGCTGGCCCAGATGGCCGAGGCCGTCAACGGCTCGGTGCAGGTCATCGCCCGGGCGCGGGACGAGGCGCTCGCCGCGGCGGCGGCCAAGGCCTCGTTCCTGGCCACCATGAGCCACGAGATCCGCACCCCCATGAACGCCGTCATCGGGATGACGGACCTGCTGCTGGAGACCGACCTCGACACCGACCAGCGGGAGCTCGCCGACACCGTGCGCAACAGCGGTGAGGCGCTGCTCTCCGTGATCAACGACATCCTGGACTACTCCAAGATCGAGGCGGGGCAGCTCGATCTCGACGACGAGCCGTTCGACGTGCGGGAGTGCGTGGAGGGCACGCTCGCGCTGATGGCCCTCGCGGCCGAGAGCAAGGGCCTCGAACTGGTCGGGGACGTCAGCCCGGACTGCCCGAGGACGCTGCGCGGCGACGTGACGCGGCTCCGGCAGGTGATCGTCAACCTGCTCAGCAACGCCGTGAAGTTCACCGACCGGGGGGAGATCGTCGTCACCGCGGACGGGCAGCGGCTCTCGGAGCGGGACGACGGCCCGGTCCGTCTCCGGGTGGCGGTCAGGGACACCGGGATCGGCATCCCGGCCGAGCGCATGGACCGGTTGTTCCGCTCGTTCAGCCAGGTGGACTCCTCGACCACCCGGGTCTACGGGGGCACGGGACTCGGTCTGGCGATCAGCCGGCGGCTCGCCCGGGCCATGGGCGGGGACCTGGAGGTCGAGAGCGAGGTCGGCGTCGGCTCCACCTTCACCCTGACCGCGGTGCTGGCAGGCTGCCCCGAGTGCCCGGCGTCCATGCCCACGCCCGCCGCCGTGGCGCTCGCCGGCAAGTCCGCCCTCGTCGTGGACGACAACGCGACCAACCGGCGCGTCCTGCGGCTGCAGCTCGCGAACTGGGGCATGGTGTGCACCGACGTCGGCACGCCGGGCGAGGCGGTGGACCTGGTCACCGGCGGCCGCTCCTACGACGTCGCCGTCCTGGACATGCACATGCCGGAGATGAGCGGGGAACAGCTGGCCGGTGTGCTGCGCGACCTGCCCGTCGGCCGGGATCTGCCGCTGGTGCTGCTGACCAGCGTGCACTGGCGGGCCCGGCTGGAGCAGAAGGAACTGTTCGACGCCGTGCTCACCAAGCCCGCCCGCAGCGCCGTGCTGCGGGAGAAGATGGCGGGCGCGATAGCCCGCAGAGGGGCCGCGACCTCCGAGGCGGAGACGGCCGGTGAGCGCCGGGAGGGGACCGAGCCGGGAGGGGCCGCCAGGAAGGGCGTCCTCAACGTGCTCCTCGCCGAGGACAACCCGGTCAATCAGAAGGTCGCCCAGCTCATGCTGGCCAGGCTCGGCCACCGGGTCGACACGGTCGACGACGGCGCGCAGGCGGTGGAGGCGGTACGGCGCACCTCCTACGACGTGATCCTCATGGACATGCACATGCCGAACATGGACGGGCTGGAGGCGACCCGGCGGATCCGCGCCGAGCAGCCGGAGACCCGGCCGTACATCGTGGCGCTGACCGCCAGCGTGCTCGGCGAGGACCAGGAGGCCTGCCGGAACGCGGGTATGGACGACTACCTGGCCAAACCCGTGCGCGCGCACGAACTGGGCGAGCTCCTGGAACCGCTGCGCCCCGCGCAGGTCGGCCTCGGTACGGCTGGCCCCGCCCCGGCGGCGGGCGTGTCCGGCGGCGGCATCTCCCCTCCGGAGGGAGCCGCCCAGGCCGGGGAGGAGCCGGATCTGCCGCCTAAGGAGTCCGAACGGCCGTCGCGCGAGACGTCCATCAGGGAGCGCCTCGACGAGCTGGCCGGACCGGACGCGGGGGAGGACGACTGGGAGATGGTCGACTACCTGGCGACCTCCTTCGTCGCCAAGGCCCCGAGCGCCCTGGAGGAACTGGAGGAGGCCGTCGCCCGGGGCCACGCCGGGGACGTGGAGAAGCGGGCGCACAGCCTGAAGGGCTCCGCCGTCAACATGGGCGCGACCGCCCTGGCGGAACTGTGCGCCCGGCTGGAGGCGCAGGGCAGGTCGGGAGAACTCTCGGCCACGGTGGAGACGATGCAGCCGCTGCGGGAGGAGCTCGACCTCGTCTGCCGCACGCTCAGGACCCTGCGCCCCGCCGTCGGCGAGGAGCAGGAGCCCGCGGCGCACGGCGAGGCGTCGCGCCGCACGAGGTGACGCGCCGCACGAGGTGACGGCGGCCGGCCGCGCCCTACGGGGTGACGATGGTCGGAACGGCGAAGAAGACGAGCATCGCGATCGCGACGCAGATGAGGAAACCGACCACTTCCCAGACCCAGTCGTGGTGGCGCTCGCCGTGCCCGGCCTGCTTGCGCCTGCGGCGGCTCCCGGCCGGCCCGGACGCGGAACGGGTCCGATGGCCGGGCTCGCGGAGCTCCGGAGCCTTGAGCCCGGTCCGGCCGTCCGGCTCCGCGGGGAA
>NZ_CDRNDK010000562.1:0-3607 GCF_977012225.1 Planomonospora algeriensis
GGCCAGCGCCGCCGAGCGCGCCTCCGCAGCGACCGCGGCGGTGGCCCGCACCGGTCCGGGCCGGTCCGCCGCGCCGCTCACCGCCGTCCGGCCTTCTTCGCCTCCTTCGCCGCCTGGGCCGCCTCGGCCTTGGCACTGGCGGCGTACTTGTCGACGTACTCCTGGCCGCCGAGCTCCATCAGCGCGTACATGATCTCGTCGGTGACGGCGCGCAGGACCAGCCGGTCCTCCTCCATGCCGTAGTAGCGGGAGAAGTCCAGCGGCTTGCCGAACCTCACGCCCGGGCGGATGCCCAGGCGCGGGAGGGGGCGGCCGGGGGGCATCATCTCGAAGGTGCTGACCATCGCCCACGGGATGACCGGCGCGCGGGACTCCAGCGCCAGCCGCGCCACACCGGTCTTGCCCTTGTAGAGGCGGCCGTCGTGGGAACGGGTACCCTCGGGGTAGATGCCGAGCACGTTGCCCTCGCTCAGCACGCGCAGGCCGGTGCGGATCGCCGCCTCACTGGCCTTGCCTCCGGAGCGGTCGATCGGCACGGTGCCGACGCCGCTGAAGAAGGCCCGGCTGAGCATCCCCTTGAGGCCCCTGCCCGTGAAGTACTCGGCCTTGCCGAGGGAGATCACCTTGCGCGGAAGGAACAACGCCCCGAAGAAGTGGTCGGCGAACGACAGGTGGTTGCCGGCCAGGATCACCGGGCCCTCCTTCGGCACGTTCTCCACCCCCTCCTCCCAGGGGCGGAAGATCACGCGGAGAAGGGGCGCGAGGATGGCCTTCACCACCCAGTAGAACACTCGATGCTCCTTTGGTTGACAGGAAGCGACCTGGAGTTATCTTCCCACCTCGAGGCTCCGTCACCTACACCGCCAAACCGCACAAATCACCCTCTCGCAAAACAGGCCCCGAACATGCGACGATCAGGCAAGCCTGACAAGGAGTCACAATGCCAATCATGTCCGGCGCGGAACCGTACCACCACGCGGGGGGTCCGGTCGGGGTGCTGCTCTGCCACGGTTTCACCGGCTCTCCGCAGTCGCTGCGCCCCTGGGCGGAGCACCTGGCCGAGGCGGGGCTGACCGTGGCGCTGCCACGGCTCCCCGGGCACGGCACCACCTGGCAGGAGATGAACCGCACCCGCTGGGAGGACTGGTACGCCGAGCTGGACAAGACGCTGGCGGACCTGCGGGGGCGGTGCCCCGAGGTCTTCGTGGCGGGCCTGTCACTGGGCGGATGCATGGCGCTGCGCCTGGCCGAGGTGCACGGCGAGGGCATCAGGGGCGTGGTCGTCGTCAACCCCTCGATCGCCAACGACGTCCCGCTGCTCAAGCTCGCGCCGCTGCTGCGGTTGTTCGTCCCCTCGGTCCAGGGGGTCGCGGGCGACATCAAGAAGGAGGGGGCGGTCGAGGTGGGCTACACGCGCACCCCGGTCAAGGCCGCGGCGAGCCTCCCCCGCCTCTGGGCGCTGACCCAGGCCGAGCTGGACAAGGTGACCCAGCCCGTCCTGGTCTTCCACAGCCCGCAGGACCATGTGGTCAAGCCGACCAGTGTGCGCATCCTCCGTGAGAGGCTGACCGGGGGGAATCTGGACGTGGTCGAGCTCGCCGACAGCTATCACGTCGCGACACTCGACAACGACGCCGACCGGATCTTTGCGGAGAGCCTGGAGTTCATCAGGACGAACGCCTCTGTACCCTTGCAGAGAGACTGATCGCCAGCGGGGGATGCGCGGTCTCCGGAGAAGGAAGTGATCAGGCCATGAGCGACGGGCCCAGCTAGGTGACACCGCAGAGCGACGAGGACGAGGTCTGGCGGCAGATCGTCGCGTCCTTCAACGACACCGCCGAGCGCGACTCGGCCGACCAGCCGTGGCCGGACAGCGAGAACCTCCCCGCCGACCCCCCGCGCCGGGTGGTCAGGACCCCGGAGGACGACCGCCTCCCGGCGGCGGGGGAGGACGGCCGCACCGGCGCCGACCTCGACGCCGAGGCCGAGGCCGACACCGACACCGACACCGGGCAGGAGGAGGACGACGAGGGGCACTACGTTCCTCCTCCGCCGCCGCCGCTGCCCAAGACCGACGCCACCGCGAAGATCGCATGGACGGCCCTGTTCGGCGGTCCCGCCTACCTGCTGGTGACCGTCACGGCCGGGTGGGAGCTGCGCGGCTGGGCGCTGTTCACCGCGGTCGCCGCGTTCATCGGCGGCTTCGTGGCGCTGGTGGTGCGGATGGGGGACGGCCCGCCCGGCGGCTCCGGCTGGGACGACGGCGCCGTCATCTGAGCCCGGCGCGTCAGGCCGCGCCGGGTCTCACGACCTGGACCGGGCGGACCCCTCCTGGCCGGCCGGGCTCTTCGTCGCGAAGCGCTCGATCACGTCGGTGTAGCGCCCGTTGCCGTCCACCACGTGGCCCACGGTCCAGACCGTGCCCGTGCCGGGCAGGTAGGCCGCCGACTGGAGCCGGATCGTCCGGGGGGCCGAGGACGGGGCACCGCGCAGCGTCTTGACCTTGCGGCCGTCGTAGCGCAGCAGGAACGCCTCCCCCGGACGCGTCAGGTCGACCCCGGAGATCCAGAAGCGGCTCTTGCGGTCGCCGGTCACGCCGTACAGCCGCACGTCCTGCTCGGGCAGGTCCACCCTGGACCACTTCTTGCCGTTCCAGGACAGGACCAGCGGGACGACCTGCCCCGAGTCGCGGTAGACGCCTCCGACGGCCAGCGCGCGCTTGGACCCGTTGAGGTGGACGTCGCGCAGGTAGCCGCCGGGGATGTCCGGGGCGGGGAAGGACTTCCACTGCCCGCCGGACAACCTCATGATCAGCGGTTCGCCTCCGGTGTCGCCGACCGCCCAGCCGTCGCCCTTGGCCGTCACCGCGACGCCGTACAGCGTGCCGCGTCCTCCGGCGGCGGTGAGCGTCCACTTCCCGCCGGAACCGTTGACGATCAGCGGCTGACCGGCACGGCGGCCGACGGCGACCACCCGCTCCGGAACGGCCGCCACCCCGCCCAGCCAGTCGCCCACGTGCAGTGTGTCGACGGTGACCCGGTCGAAGGCCGAGCCGTCCCCCTTCGCCAGGTACGGCAGGCCGTCGTGGCCCTCTCCCACCGCCCACAGCTCGGTCGCCGACGCCGCCGCGACCGAGCGCAGGAGCCCGGCCCCGGTGGGGTCGTTGCGGATGGGGACCTCGGTCCAGGTCCGGCCGTTCCAGTGGGTGATGGCCCCTCGGCTCTGCCAGACGTCCCACACGCTCTGCTGTCCCACCGCCCACACGTTCCCGGCGGAGAGCCCGGCGACGTCGGACAGCGACCCGTCGCTGCTCAGCCGGGCGGTGGCCGGTGCCTGCCAGGCCTCCGCCGCGGGTGGGCGGACGGGATCGGCGTGCGCGGCCGGCGCGTGGAGGAAGGGCAGGAACAGGCCTCCCGCGCACAGCGCCAGGGCACGCCGCGGAAGGCGACGGGTCATGCACCAAATGGTACGGGTGATGCCCGCTCCATGTGCGCGGCTCCCCATCTCCGGCCCCATCCCCGACCGTATCCCCGACCGCATCCCCGGCCCGTCCTCGCGCCGCGCGTCCCGGCGCGGACGCGTAGCCGCCCCGCCCCGGGCCGCCCCC
>NZ_CDRNDK010000563.1:0-3607 GCF_977012225.1 Planomonospora algeriensis
CGGGCTCGGGCTCGGGCTCGGGCTCGGGCTCGGGCTCGGGCTCGGGCTCGGGCTCGGGCTCAGGTGAGTGTGGCGGGGTCGGTGTTGGCGCCGCAGACGATGACGGCCACCCGCTCCCCGGGGGCCGACCGGTAGGCGCCGCAGCGCAGGGCGGCCAGGGCCGCGGCCCCGGCGTGCTCGGCGGCGATCCGGTAGGCCCGCCACAGCTCGTGGCGGGCCTCGACGATGGCCTCGTCGGGCACCAGGACGCTCTCCACCCCGGCGGCGCTGGTGACGTCGTAGGCGATCCGGCCGATCAGGCTGGCGCCCAGCGCGTCGGCGCCCACCCCGCTCACCTCCACCCGGACCGGCCCTCCGGCGGCCAGGGCGCGGTTCAGGGTCGGGATCCGCTCGGGCTCCACCGCCACGACCCGGGCCCGGCCGCCGAGCGCGGCCGTCCACCCCGGCGACCAGCCCGCCGCCGCCGACGGCGACGAGCGCGGTGTCGACTCCCCCGCTCTGCTCCAGCACCTCCAGCCCGACCGTGCCCTGGCCGGCGACCACGTCGGGCTGGTCGTAGGCGTGGATCTCCAGCGCTCCGGTCTCCGCGGCCCGCTTGACGGACGCCTCGTAGGCCTCGGCGTAGATCGCCCCGGTCTGGGTCACCTCCGCCCCCAGCGCCCGCAGTCCGGCGACCTTCACCGGACTCGACACCGTCGGCACGAAGATCTCTGCCCGCAGCCCCAGCGCCCGCGCGACGTGCGCCACCGCCAGGCCGTGGTTGCCGCCGCTGGCCGCGATCAGCCCCGCCTCGGGCAGGTCCCCCGCCTCCCGTGCCGCCAGGGCGCGGTTGAAGCCGCCCCTGGCCTTGAACGACCCGGAGTGCTGCACGGTCTCCAGCTTCAGCAGCAGCCCCGGCTCGGCCTCCAGCAGCGGGGTACGGCGGGCATGCCCCGCGATGCGCGCCGCCGCCCGCTCCACGTCCTCTGTCGACACGCTCACCCGCGGCACCCCTCGTCCATATCCCGGCTCACACTTCAGAAGGTCAGCGTCCAGCCCTCGCGCCGGCCCTGCGCCGAAGTGTAGGAGACGCCGTGGACCTTGAGTCCGGCCGCGTCCAGCAGGGTGATCGTGCCGCCGCCGTCGCCCAGCGCGAACGGCTCCCCGACCAGTACGGCGAGGACCGCGCCGGGGGCCAGCGCGCCCGCCGGGAGCGGGAAGGCGTTCCCCCGCCGGTCGGCGAGCCGCCAGCCGGCGAGGTCCACCGGGGCGGGCGAGGCGTTCAGCAGGGTGACGGTCTCGCCTCCCGGCCCGGGGCCGGCGGGGTTGACCAGCGCGGCCACGATCCGGACGGGCTCCTCGCCGGGGCCGGGCCGGACCGGGACCTCCTGCAGGGCGTGCCCGGTGGCGTCGTCGGTGTGCCAGGACTGGGACTGGAAGGCCAGGAAGATCGCCACCCACCGGGACTCGCCCGGGAAGGACAGCAGCAGCCCGCCGTCCTGCCAGACGCCGTCGTCGCCGCGGAAGCGCCGCGAGTTGCCCTGGTTCATGTGGATGTCGTGCACGCCGTTGCCGGGCAGGAACCCGAAGACCTTGTCCCGGGTGCGGGGTTCGGGGCCCCACCGCTCGCCGAAGGCGTAGACGATCGCGGCGGGGTCGGCGACGGCCCGCTCGACGTAGTGGTCGAACTTGTCGGCCAGGTCGTTGTCCACCCCCGGCAGGTCGGGAGGGAGGGCGCGCATCGCGGCCGGGTCGAACAGGTTGCCCCGGACGAAGTCCAGCGCGGCCCCGCCGGGGGCGGAGGCCAGGGCGGTCCAGCCCCCGGCGCTCCGCGGCAGCAGCGCGGTCAGCGGGTGCCGGAAGTCCTCGTCGGCGTGGTAGAGCAGCTCGGAGGGGGCCTGCTGGGACAGGACGTTGACCGCGATCCGGTAGGAGACTCCCGCGTCGTCGGTCAGGTGGAGCTGGTAGTGGGGGGTGTCGGTCGACCCCTCCCGCCGCCGCTCGACGGCCCGGCCGGCCAGGACCCCGTAGCTCTTCAGCGGCATGGCGCCACCCCCGCAGGACGCTCACGGAAGGGCGGCCCGGGAAGCGGGCCGCCCATGCCGATGCTACCGCGCCCCGGCCCGGGATCCCAGGTCATGACCGCAGGTCACAGTCCCTTTTCAGCGCCGGTTCAGGGCCGGTTTCAGCACCCGTCTCAACGCCCGTTCCAGCGCCGGTTTCAGGACCGGTTCAGGACCGGTTCAGGACCGGGAGAGCGCCTGCTCGAAGTCGGCCCACAGGTCCTCGACGTGCTCGATGCCGACCGCCACCCGGACGGTCCCCTCGCCGATCCCGTGCCGGGCCAGCTCCTCGGCGGTCAGCGACTTGTGGGAGGTGGTCGCCGGGTGCAGGATCAGCGTCTCCACGCCGCCGAGCGAGGGGGCCAGCAGCGCCAGCCGTACCGCGCTCATGAACCGCTCCCCGGCGGCGCGCCCGCCGACGAGGTCGAAGGAGAAGACCCCGCCGAAGCCCGGCAGCAGCTTGGCGGCCAGCGCGTGCGAGGGGTGCGAGGGCAGGCCGGGCCAGTGCACGGCCGCGACCGCCGGGTGGGCGTCCAGCCGGAGCGCCAGCTCGTGGGCGTTGGCGCAGTGGCGCTCCATGCGCAGCGGCAGGGTCTGGATGCCGCGCAGGGTCAGCCAGGCGGCGAACGGGTCGGCGGTCGCGCCCAGGCCGACGGCGTACTTCCACACCGTGCGGTGGAGCTCGTCGGAGGCGAAGACCGCGATGCCGCCGAGCACGTCGGTGTGGCCGCCCAGGTACTTGGTCGTGGAGTGCACCACGATGTCGGCGCCGTGCTCGATCGGGCGGCACAGGATCGGCGAGGCGAAGGTGTTGTCCACCACCGAGACCAGCCCGGCCTCGCGCGCCGCGGCGCACATCCCTGGCAGGTCGGCCACCTGGGTCACCGGGTTGGCGATCGTCTCCAGGTAGACCAGCTTCGTGGACGGCCGTACGGCGGCGCGCAGGGCGGCGGGGTCGTCCTCGGGGACGTAGGAGACCTCGATGCCGAACCGCGCGGTCAGGTCGTTGAGCGTCCCGGCGGTGCCGCCGTAGAGGGCCTTCTGCGCGATCACGTGGTCGCCGGGCCGGAGCAGGCCGAGCAGCACGGAGTTGATCGCGCCCATGCCCGAGCCGGTGGCCACGGCGCCGACGCCCCCCTCCAGGCCCGCGACTGCCTCCTCCAGGGAGCGGACCGTCGGGTTCGACAGCCGGCCGTAGACGAACGGCCCGTCAGGGCGGTTCATCCCGTCGGCGAAGACCGCCGGGTCGTCGAAGACGAAACCGGAGGTCTGGTAGAGCGGCACCGTGATCGGGCGGCTGCCCTCCAGCGGCGGCTGCGGAAGGTGGACGGTACGGGTCTCCGGGCGAAGCTCACTCATATGTCAAAGATGTCCGCTCAACGAGATGATGGCCAGATCCAATAAGGACGATTGGCCCACTGTCCGCTTCAATGTAGACGAACTGCCCATCTCGCCCCGTCCAGGGGTCGTCATGATCCGCTCCTCGCGATCATCGCGGGAATCCGCCCGGCGGCCGCCTCGCCGGCCCCGCACCGCCTTCGGCCGGAGCCCCGGTCCGCGTCCCG
>NZ_CDRNDK010000564.1:0-3597 GCF_977012225.1 Planomonospora algeriensis
TGGCTCGCGGCACGGTTGCGCCGCCTGGCCTGGCCGGTGCTGCCGCTGGCCGCGGTCTGGCTGCCCCTGCCGCACCTGCTGCTCGCCCTCGGCCTGCCGTCCCAGCCGGTCGGTCACGGCCTCGCGCCTGGCCGGGCAGCTGCTGTGGTTCCTGGCCGTCTACCTCGTCGCGGTGGCTGCGACGCCGCTGATGCGCCGGCTCGGCGCGGCGTACGGCCTGCGCGTGCCCGCGGCGCTGGCGGCCGGGGCCGTCGCGGTCGACGTGCTGCGGTTCGCCTGCGGCCTGGAGGCCGCGGGCTGGGCGAACATCGGCCTGGTCTGGCTGGCGGTGCACCAGCTCGGCTTCCTGTACGCCGAGGGCCGCCTGGACCTCCCCCGGACCCGCCTGTGGGGCATGGCGGCGGCCGGGTACGGCCTGGCCGCGCTCCTGGTGGCCTTCGGCCCCTACCCGGGCAGCATGATCGGCCTGCCGGGGGCCGCGGTCTCCAACATGGCGCCGCCCACGGCGGCGCTGCTGGCGGTGGGGATCGGGCAGATCGGGCTGGCCCTCGCCCTGCGCCGGCAGATCACCGCCTTCGCCCGGTGGCCGCTGACGGCGCGGGCGCTGGGCTGGGCCGGGCCGCGCATGATGACCGTCTATCTGTGGCACATGAGCGCGCTGTTCTGCGTCACCGCGGTGGTCGTGGTGGGGCTGGGGGTCCCCACCCCGGAGCCGGGCACCTCCGCCTGGCTGTCCGGCTGGCCGCACTGGCTGGCCGCGCTCTGCCTGGTCCTGTGGCCGCTGCTGCGCGGGCTGTCGCGCTTCGAGGAGCCCCCGGCGGCGGCGCCGTACCGCGGGGGGAGCGCCAGGATCGCCGCGGCGCTCGCGCTGGCCGGCGCGGGGCTGCTCGTGCTGACCGTGTCCGGCTTCGCCCCGGGGCCCTGGCCCGTGCTCGGTTCCGGCCTGCTGCTGGGCGGGCTGCTGCTCACCCGTTCGGCCGGATCACGCCGGATTCTTGGGAATTGACCCCCTCTCTGCCGCCCCGGTGGTTCGACCACCGCCGGTTCTTCGGCAGGATGGGAGGGTGAGCCTTGTAGATCGCCTGCCCGAAGAGATCGACGCCGACCCCGACGCCATCTTCGACGCCTTCGTCGAGTGGAACACCGAGCGGGGGCTCACCCTCTACCCGGCCCAGGAGGAGGCCCTGATCGAGGTGGTCTCGGGCAACAACCTGATCCTGGCCACCCCGACGGGCTCGGGCAAGAGCCTGGTCGCGGCGGGGGCGCACTTCACCGCGCTCACCCGCGACGTGCGCACCTTCTACACCGCGCCGATCAAGGCGCTGGTGTCGGAGAAGTTCTTCGACCTGTGCGAGCTGTTCGGCACCGAGAACGTCGGCATGATGACCGGCGACGCGAGCGTGAACCCCGGCGCGCCCATCATCTGCTGCACCGCGGAGATCCTCGCCAACGTCGCGCTGCGCGACGGCGCGGCGGCCGACATCGGCCAGGTCGTGATGGACGAGTTCCACTTCTACGCCGAACCGGACCGCGGCTGGGCCTGGCAGGTGCCGCTGCTGGAGCTGCCGAACGTGCAGTTCATCCTGATGTCGGCGACCCTCGGCGACGTGAGCATGTTCGAGGAGGACCTGACCCGGCGCACCGGCCGGCCCACCTCGGTGGTCAAGCACGCCGAGCGCCCGGTCCCGCTGGTCTACTCCTACCGGATGACCCCGCTGCACGAGACGCTGGAGGAGATGCTCTCCACCAACCAGTACCCGGTCTACGTGGTGCACTTCACCCAGGCCTCCGCCATGGAGCGGGCACAGTCGCTGATGAGCATCAACATGTGCACCAAGGCCGAGAAGGAGGCCATCTCCGCGCTGATCGGCCACTTCCGGTTCACCACCAGCTTCGGCCGCGCCCTGTCCCGGCTGGTACGGCACGGCATCGGCGTGCACCACGCCGGCATGCTGCCCAAGTACCGCCGCCTGGTGGAGCGGCTGGCCCAGGCCGGCCTGCTGAAGGTCATCTGCGGCACCGACACCCTCGGCGTCGGCGTGAACGTGCCGATCCGCACCGTGCTGTTCACCGCGCTCAGCAAGTACGACGGCAACAAGGTCCGGCGGCTGCGCGCCCGCGAGTTCCACCAGATCGCCGGGCGGGCCGGACGGGCGGGTTTCGACACCATCGGCTACGTCGCCTGCCAGGCCCCCGAGTACGTCATCGAGAACGAGAAGGCCCTGGCCAAGATCGGCGACGACCCCAAGCGGCGGCGCGGCTACGCCCGCAAGAAGCCGCCGGAGGGCTTCGTCGGCTGGAGCGAGGAGACCTTCGCCAAGCTCCAGGAGGCCGAGCCCGAGCCGCTGGCCTCCCGTTTCAAGGTCAGCAACGCCATGCTGCTGGCGGTCATCAACCGGCCCGGCGACTGCTTCGCCGCGATGAGGCACCTGCTCACCGACAACCACGAGGACCGCAAGTGGCAGCGGCGGCACATCAGCCAGGCCATCGCGATCTACCGCTCGCTGCTGGCCGGCGGCGTGGTGGAGCAGCTGGACGAGCCCGACGAGCAGGGCCGCCGGGCGCGCCTCACCATCGACCTGCAGGAGGACTTCGCGCTCAACCAGGCGCTGTCGACGTTCGCCCTGGCCGCCTTCGAGCTGCTCGACCGCGAGTCGCCCGTCTACGCCCTCGACATGGTCTCGATCGTGGAGTCCATCCTCGACGACCCGCGCCAGATCCTGTCCGCCCAGCTGAAGAGGGCCCGGGGCGAGGCCGTCGCGCAGATGAAGGCCGACGGGATCGAGTACGACGAGCGGATGGAGCTCCTGGCCGAGATCACCCATCCGATGCCCCTGGCCGACCTGCTGCTGGGCGCCTACGAGACCTACCGGCGCGGCCACCCGTGGGTGGGTGACTACACGGTCAGCCCCAAGAGCGTCATCCGCGACATGTACGAGCAGGCGATGACCTTCACCGAGTACGTCGCCCACTACGAGCTGACCCGCTCCGAGGGCAGCGTGCTGCGCTACCTGGCCGACGCCTACCGCACGCTGTCGCGGACCATCCCCGAGCACCTGAAGACCGAGGACCTGGTCGACCTGATCGAGTGGCTCGGCGAGCTGGTCCGCCAGGTCGACTCCAGCCTGATCGACGAGTGGGAGAAGCTGTCCAACCCGTCCCTGCAGCCCGAGGCCGAGCAGGAGATCGAGACCAAGCCACGCCCGGTCACCGGCAACCCGCGCGCCTTCCGGGTGCTGGTCCGCAACGCGATGTTCCGCCTGGTGGAGCTGGTCGCGCTGGAGAAGGAGGAGGAGCTCGCCGAGCTCGCCCCGGACGTCGACTGGCCCGCCGCCCTGGACGCCTACTACGACGACCATGAGGAGGTCGGCACCGGCCCGGACGCCCGCGGCCCGGCTCTGCTCCGCATCGAGGAGGAGAAGGAGCTCTGGAAGGTCCGCCAGGTCATCGCCGACCCGGCGGGCGACGGCGACTGGGGCATCGACGCCCAGGTCGACCTGGCCGCCTCCGACGAGGAGGGCCGGGCGGTGGTCCACGTCATCGGGCTCAACCGCCTCTGACCGCGCCGCCGCGCCGCCGCTCCGGCGGCGCGGCCCG
>NZ_CDRNDK010000565.1:0-3577 GCF_977012225.1 Planomonospora algeriensis
GCTCCACCCGATGCGGGGCCTGGAGATCGTGCGGGGCATCGACTTCCTGGACGAGCGTTCCGGAACTACCGGGCGGGCGGCGCCGGGACGCGCGGCGGCGGATCCGGCGGGACCGGCGGGACCGGGGCGTGACGGGTCCCGCCACCCAGGGCGGAGCGACCCGGACCGCGCCGTCCGGGTGCCCGGGCCGGCCGGGAAGCATTCGGAACCGCGCGGTGTTGCCCACCTTTGCCATCTCGGGGCCATCGCGGGCGGTTCTCCCAATAGGGTCGTAGTCCAAGACCTTTTTGCGAATCCGGCCCTGTCCGGAGCGACCCGCGGGACGCCGCGGAGCGGACACGGCACCGATACAGGAAGGGAGGGGTCTTGACCGCACACGGCTTGATCGACACCACGGAGATGTATCTCCGCACGATCTTCGAACTGGAGGAGGAGGGGATCGTCCCCCTCCGGGCCCGCATCGCCGAGCGGCTCCAGCAGAGCGGCCCGACCGTCAGCCAGACGGTCGCGCGGATGGAGCGGGACGGCCTGGTCCGCGTCGAGGGCGACCGGCACCTGACCATGACCGACCTCGGCCGCACCCTCGCGACCCGCGTCATGCGCAAGCACCGCCTCGCGGAGTGCCTGCTGACCCAGGTGATCGGCCTGCCCTGGGAGGAGGTGCACATCGAGGCGTGCCGCTGGGAGCACGTGATGTCGGAGTCCGTCGAGGCGCGCCTGGTGACGCTGCTGAACAACCCCGTCCGGGACCCGCACGGCAACCCGATCCCCGGCCTGGAGGAGCTCGGCGTCACCGCGGCAGGAGCCGAATGGGAGTCGCTGCCGTCGATGGCGGAGGCGGCCGGTCCCAGAGACGTCCCCGTTGTCGTCCGTCGAATTAGCGAACAAGTGCAAAGCGATCCCGCTGTGATGCTTAAACTCAAGCAAGTTGGGATACAACCCGGACGCGAGGTGACGCTCGCGGCGAGCGACGACGGTGTGCGGGTGATAGGTGACGATGCGACGGGCAACTCTCTTGCGGACCTTCCGCGGGAGGTCGCTGCCCACGTCTTCGTCTCCGCGCGCTGACCGGCGTGCACTCACTCGGTTGAATCCCACGGGGAAATCCCTCCATTCCCCGGCCGAGACTGCAGCAGGAGCAACCGTGGTTCGCTTTGCGCACACCCGTTACCGAGGGGTGGTCACCGGATGAAGCGGTGGGGGGATCTTCCGCAGGACGCCGCCGACCACCTTTCGGCGGGAGCCGTCCTCGACCAGGCGGAGATGGCGGTGGTGGTCACCGACCGCTTCAGCAATCTCCTCTACTGGAATCCGTTCGCCGAGAAGCTCTTCGGCCACTCCGGCCCGCCGGGCTCCCCGGAGCCGCGGGGGCTCACGCCCAGCCTCACGGACGCCGACCACCCGCTCGCGGTCGAGGCCGCCAAGCAGGTGCTCAAGGGCGGTGTCTGGGAAGGCACCTTCGAGGTCAAGCGCGGGGACGGGACGATGATCTACGTCCGCGCGCAGGCCGTGCCGCTGCGCCACTCCTCCGGGGCGGTGACGGGCATCGTCATCACCGCCCGCGAGGCCATGCGGAGCAACGAGCGGGAGAAGGACCGCTTCGGCCTGCTGGAGCGGATCGGCGAGCGACTCGCCGGCTCCCTCTACGTCGAGGAGACGCTCAAGCGCGTCGCCGAGATGCTCGTCCCGCAGTTCGCCGACCACTGCTTCATCGAGCTGATGGAGGGCGAGCGGCTGACCCGGAGGGTCTCCACCCACGTCCAGGGCTGGAGCCCGCCCCCGAACACCTGGGCGCCGCTCGGCGCGGAGATCCGCTACCCCGCGGGCCACTACGCCGACACCGCGCTGCGCCGCCAGGAGACCATCCTGGTGGAGGACTTCGCCCGCACCAGCTACCCGAGCCCGAGCGAGGGCAGCACCCGGCTGGCCGCGGAGGTCGGCCTGACATCGGCCATCGTCGCCCCGCTGTGCGTGCGCGGCGAGACGCTCGGCCTGATGTACCTCGGTCTGTCCAACCTGACCGACCGGCGCAGCCCGCACTACGACGCCTTCGACCGCGACTTCGTCGGGGCCATCGCCACCAGGGTCGCGCTGGCCGTGGACAACGCGCTGCTGTTCGAGGAGGAGCGGCACACCGCCGAGTCCTTCCAGAAGCACCTGCTGCCCCGCGCGCTGCCCCAGCTCGACGGGCTGGAGATCGCGGTCCGCTACTACCCCGCCGCGCCGCTCGCCTCGCACGGTCAGGGCATCCAGACCCAGGTCGGCGGCGACTGGTACGACGTGATCCCGCTCTCGGCGGGCCGGGTCGGCATCGTCATCGGCGACGTGGAGGGCCGGGGCGCCAAGGCCGCCGCCGTCATGGGGCAGCTCCGGGCCGCGCTGCGCGCCTTCGCCCAGGACGACAAGCCGCCCGCGGAGATCCTCGCCCGCCTGGACGAGTGGACCCGCATCATCGCCACCCCCGAGCAGGACGACAGCGGCGAGGACATCAGCGTCCCGCCCATCGTCACCTGCCAGTACCTCGTCTACGACGCCTGGTCGCGCGAGCTGTCCTTCGCCAACGCCGGACACGCCCCGCCGCTGCTGCTCGTCGACGGCACCTGCGTCGAGCTCGACATCAAGGAGGTCGGCCAGCCGCTCGGCGTCCGCGCCAAGGGCGTGCACGCCGACCTGGTCTACAAGGAGGAGACGCGGACGCTGCCGCCGGGGGCCTCGCTGCTGCTCTACACCGACGGCCTGGTGGACCGCCGCCCGCTGCGCGACTCCGGCAGCCACCCGCTCAGCGACGAGGAGAACCTCGCGCTGCTCTGCGACAAGCTCGTCGAGTTCTCCCGCGACTCGGTGGAGCACATCGCCGACGCCGCGACGGTCGCGGTGCCCGGTGAGATCGACGACGACATGGCCATCCTGGTGGTCAGGTCCTCCGCCGTCGACCTGGAGGTCGAGGAACGCACCTTCGCCGCCCAGCCGATCATGGTCAGCGAGGCCCGCCGGATGGCGTCGGAGGCCTTCGCCGGATGGAACGTCCCGGAGGAGCGGGCCGAGCTCGCCTGCCTGCTCGTCTCCGAGGTGGTCACCAACGTCGTGCTGCACGCGGCCAACTCCAGCGTCCCCCGCCGGGACCTGGTGATGGACGGCGGCCCGCTCGACTTCGACGAGTCCTGGGACCTGCCCGGCTTCGAGGACGAGAACGAGGGCGAGTCCGTCGCGGAGAAGGAGTTCACGCTCCGGATCCGCCGGGGCAGGGAGTCCGTCTGGGTCGAGGTCTTCGACCAGGACCTGCGGCTTCCCCGCATCCGCAGCGCCGGGGAGAACGACGAGGGCGGCCGCGGCCTCTACCTCGTCGACCAGCTCGCCAGGCGCTGGGGATCCCGCCCCACGCAGGAGGGCAAGGCCGTCTGGTTCGAGATCCCCACCCGGTCGCGTTAGCGTGCCGCCGGCCCCGGTGCGCTCCCGGGGCTAGGCCCGATCCCCGATCGGTGCTTGAGTGGTCTGTGTGACTCCTCCGCTCCCTGAAGGGAGCGGCTTCTCGCTAAGCCGCTTGCGCAGCCTCACGAAGGGCAAGCCCTGCCCTGAG
>NZ_CDRNDK010000566.1:0-3571 GCF_977012225.1 Planomonospora algeriensis
CAGGCCGGTGCCCTCGATCCCGGCCTCCTGGGCGGTGGAGGCGCGGAAGAACCGGCCGAACAGCTGCGGGTACTCCTCGGCCGGGACGCCGATGCCGGTGTCGGCCACGGTGACGACGGCGGTCCGGTCGGCCTCGTCGCCGCCGAGGCCGACGGCGACGGTGCCGCCGGCCGGGGTGTACTTGACGGCGTTGGACAGCAGGTTGTCGAGCACCTGGCGGAGCCGTACCGGGTCGGCGTGCACGGGCGGATGCGGGGCCAGGTCGGTGGTGACGGTCAGGTCCTTGGCCGCCGCGGCGGCCCGGTGGTCGTCGAGGGCCTGGAGGACCAGCCGGGTCAGGGAGACCGGCCGGGGGTCGATGGCGATGTGCCCGGCGTCCAGGCGGGCCAGGTCCAGCAGGTCGTCGACCAGGCTCAGCAGATGGGCGCTGGTCCGGTCGATGACGTCGGCGAACATGCGCTGGGTGCCGGTCAGGCCCGGGGTGTCGACGAGCATCTCGACGTAGCCGCGGATGGCGCCGATCGGGTTGCGCAGCTCGTGGCTGACCAGGGCGACCAGCTCGTCCTTCATCCGGTCGTGCTCCTCGGCCAGGCGGTGGCGCTCGGTCACGTCGGTGGAGATGCCGTCGGCGAACAGCCGGCCGTCCTCGCGGCGCGGCGTGCTGCGGATCCAGATCCACCGGACGGCGCCGTCCAGGCCGATGACGCGGCACTCGACCTGCGCCGGGATCCCGGCGTTGACCTTGTCGTCGAAGGCGGTGTAGGCGGGCAGGTCCTCGGGGTGGACGTGGCGGAGCAGCAGGCCGGAGATGTCGGCGCCTTCCGGGAGCCGGCCGCCGAACACCCCGGCGGCGTTCTGGCTCTGGTAGACCGAGCGGGCCCGGCCGTCGGGGGTGATCTCGATGGTCCAGACGTTGTCGTCGATCTGGGAGACGACCTGGTCGAAGTGGCGGCGGCTGGCGGCCAGGGCCAGGGCGAGCTCCTCGGCCCGGCGGCGCTCCAGGTAGCGGCCGACGTGCGCGCAGACGCCGTCGAGCAGGGCGACCAGGTCGTCGTCGGGTTCCTGTACGGCCTCGCTGCAGAAGACCAGCACGCCCAGCACCTGGTCGCCGCTGCGCACCGGCAGGGCGATGGCCGAGCGCAGGCCCGCCTCCAGCGCCTCCCGCCTGCGCGGGAAGGCGCGGGGCTCGGTCCTCAGATCGCTCATCCAGACCGTCCGGCCGGTGGCCCACACCCGCCCCGGCAGGCCCTGCCCCCGCTGGACCGCCTCCGCGAGGTCACCGGTGAAGCCCAGGCCGGGCCGGTGCCAGGCACCGACGCGGACCAGGGCGCTCCGGTCGAGGTCGATCTGCCAGTACTCCCCGTAGGACCAGTCCAGCGCCCGGGTGACCGCGGTGAGCACCCGGGCGGCCGCCTGCTCGCTGCAGCCCGCCCCGGCCAGCGCCTGCGCCACGGCGTGCTGGGCGTCGCGCAGGCGCTGGGCGCGGTACTGGTCGGTGATGTCGTGCAGGGCGGAGACCGCGCCCAGGCGGCGTCCGTCGGGAGTGGTGATGGGGCGGCCGTTGACCACGCAGCGGCGTGCCTCGGTCCCCGGCGGGCGGATCACCAGGTGCTGGCCGTCGACGTTCTCGCCGGCGCGCGCCCGGGCCAGCGGCGCCTGCTCGGGCCGGAGCGGGGTGAGGCCGTCGGGGGCGAACAGGTTGCGGTCCTGCGGCCAGTCGCCGTCATCCCCGGCCGGCGGATCGCCCGTCACGCGGTGCAGCTCGCGCGCCGCCCGGTTGAACAGGGTCAGCCGGCCCTCCCCGTCGCAGGCCATCACACCGACCTGGAGGCTGTCCAGCAGCGCCCGCAGGAACGTCCGCTCCTCCTCCAGCCGACGCTGGGCCTCGCGGCGGTCGCTGATGTCGTGCACGAACGCGTGCAGGACAGGCCCGCCGCGCCGGTCGTCGACCTGCAGGGCCATCTCGATGGGGAACTCCCGGCCCGAGCGGTCGGCGACGGTCAGCTCCAGGCGGTGGTCGGGCAGGTCGGAGGCGCCGTGCTCGCGGAGGCGGGCCAGGCCCTCGCCGTACCGGCGGCGCAGCGACGGCGGAGCGATCAGGGCGGTCACGCTCCGGCCCAGGGCCTCGGCCGCCGGCCAGCCGAACAGCCGCTCGGCCGCGGCGTTCCACGCGCGTACGGTGCCGTCGGCGTCGAGCGAGATGAAAGCGTCCCGGGCCCGTTGCAGGATCGCCCGCAGCGCCTCCGCGTCACCCAGGTCTCCGACCGTCCCCATGGCCCCCGCCTTTCCCGATTTCACTCGGATATGCCAGCGATGTTCCCCCTGTCCGATGTCACGGTATGCGCAGAGACCGTCTCCCGGTGCAACGGGCCGGCCGGGCGGCGCTCTGGAGAAGGAAGGGGAGGCCCGGGACGAGGACCCTCGGGGATCCGCCGGCCGCGGTCACCGAGGGGCGGAGCCGAGGGCGGCCGTGACGTGCCGGTGGATGCGGTCGGCCGTGGACGGCGGGACGTCGGTGAACCGCAGGCCGAGCTCGACGGCGTCGTCGCGTGTCGTGTGGTGGACGATCTCGGCGTTCAGCCTCAGCGGGGCGGCCCCGCCCAGCGGGATGTCGACCGCGACGTGGTCGCCCTGCTTGAGCGGGATGCCCGGGCGGCCGGAGAAGTGCGCCCCGGACGCGCTCAGGTCGAGCATCTGGGCGGGGTGGGTGCGGCCCTCCGCGTGGATCCAGGTCTCGCCGCTGACCACCGCGCGGGGCGTGGTGCGCCGTTCGAGCTGCTCGCTCAGGTGCGACATCGTCGAGATCCGGTGGATCGCCCGGTCGAGGTACTCCTTGAGCAGGTCGACGCTGGTGTGCTGCCGCCGGGTCATGACGCCGACCCGGGAGGCGGCCTCACCGAGGTTGCCGACGCCGTCGGCCATCTCGGTGAGCACCCCGGTCATGGCGTGGGCGTTCTCCTCCAGGGAGCGGATGGTGTCGGTGATCTCACCGGTCGAGTGGGTCGTGGCCGCGGCCAGGTCCTTGACCTCGCCGGCCACGACGCCGAACCCCTTGCCCGCCTCGCCGGCGTGGACGGCCTCGATGGTGGCGTTCAGCGCGAGCAGGTGGGTCTGGGAGGCCACGCTGGAGATGATGTGGGCGATGCCCTCCACCTTGCGCAGGGACGCCTCGAGCTGCTCGACGGTGTCGTTGGCCCGGCGTGCCTGCTCGACGACGCGGTGGGTGACGGTGTCGGTCACGCCGACCTGCTCGTCAATGGTGTCGGCGGTGCCGCGCAGTTCCTCGGTCTTGTCGACCACCACCCGCAGCTCGCCCATGATGGTCGAGACGCTGTTGTCGATCATCTCCTGGGCGCGCTCGCGGGCCTGCCGCTCGTTGAGCCGGCGTTCGGCGTAGAGGGAGCGCAGCTGCTCCTCGCGCGCGGCGGCGGCGCGCTTCAGCGCCGCCTCCTGGGCGGCGATCGTCTCCAGCATGGCGTCGACGGCACGGCCCAGGGCGCCGATCTCGTCGCGGTCGCCGGAGTGCGCGCGCAGGTCGCGGTCACCGGAGGCGAGGGCGGCTTCGGCGGCG
>NZ_CDRNDK010000567.1:0-3563 GCF_977012225.1 Planomonospora algeriensis
AGCTGCCCGGCGGTGTGCGCGGTGACCCGCGTGGCGGCCGGTGAGCCACCGGGTACGGCGGCGGCCGCCGGGAGCGCGGTGGTGGAGGTGAGGGCGACGGCCAGGCCGCCGCCGAGGAGGAGTCGGGGGAGGCGTTCCATTCGTCCTGTCCCTCAGGGACGCCGTACGCCGTCCCCGGTGGACGGACGCCTGCGGCGTCGGCTTCCTCCTGCCGATCGGCGGCTCGCGGGTCCGGGTGAGGGTTCGGCCGTGTGGTCCAGGTCACTTCGCGATGCCGGGGTCCGGCCGTCTCGGCGTCACGGAGCCCCTGGAGGGCGGCGAAGGCGGAGGTCGGGGCCGCCGCCTGCTCGAACGTGACGTTCGCCGGCTTGGGCGCGAACCCGCCCTGCGGAGCGCACGCGTACTCGGCGAGGGCGCCGGCACAGGTTCCGAACACCTCGTCGCCGGGCCGGAACCGGGTGACCCGCTCGCCGACCGCCTCGACGCGTCCCGCGACGTCTCCTGATCGCGTGACGCTCAAGGCTGCTATGGAATGACAGATATTGAAATCTGTTATTCAATAGTGCATAGTGATCGTGCAAGCGGATTCTGCACCGACCACCTTCCAAGGAGCACACCGTGCACGACCGCACCCTCGGCGCCTCCGGTCCCGTCGTCTCCGCCCTCGGCCTCGGCTGCATGGGCATGTCCGCCCTCTACGGCGAGGCGGACCGGACCGAGTCCGTCGCCACCATCCACGCCGCCCTCGACGCCGGCGTCACCCTGCTGGACACCGGCGACTTCTACGGGATGGGCCACAACGAGCTGCTCATCGGCGAAGCCCTGCGCACCGCCGGGACCGATGCCCGCGACAGGGCGGTCCTCAGCGTCAAGTTCGGCGCCCTGCGCGACGCGGCCGGCGGCTGGAACGGCTACGACGGCCGTCCCGCCGCGGTGAAGAACTTCCTGGCCTACACGCTGCAGCGGCTGGGCACCGACCACGTCGACGTCTACCGGCTCTCCCGCCTCGACCCGGCCGTCCCCATCGAGGAGACCGTCGGCGCCATCGCCGAGGAGGTCCAGGCCGGGCGCGTCCGCCACATCGGCCTGTCCGAGGTCGGCGCGCAGACCATCCGCCGGGCCGCCGCCGCGGCCCCCATCGCCGACCTGCAGATCGAGTACTCCCTCTTCTCCCGCGACATCGAGGCGGAGATCCTGCCCGTCTGCCGCGAGCTCGGCATCGGCGTCACCGCGTACGGCGTGCTCTCCCGCGGCCTGCTCGGCGGCCACTGGACCCGTGACCGCGCCCTCGCCCCGGGCGACTTCCGCGGCATGAGCCCGCGCTTCTCCGGCGAGAACCTCGACCGCAACCTGGCCCTGGTCGAAGCCCTGCGCGCGACCGCCGAGCAGAAGGGTGTTACGGTGGCGCAGGCCGCCATCGCCTGGGTGCTCTCACGCGGCGAGGACATCGTCCCGCTGGTCGGCGCCCGCCGCCGCGACCGCCTCGCCGAGGCGCTGGGAGCCGTCGACGTCACCCTCGACGCCGCCGACCTGGCCGCGATCGAGGACGCGGTCCCGGTGGACGAGGTCGCCGGGACCCGCTACCCGGAGGCGCTGATGGCCCAACTGGACACCTGACAGCGCGGAGAGGACACGATGGCCGCGGGTGCACTGACCGCCGAGGAGATCCTGTCGGCCACCGAGGGCGTCCTGCGCCGCTACGGGCCGGCCAAGGCCACCGTGGTCGACGTGGCCAGGGCCCTCGGGGTCAGCCACGGCAGCGTGTACCGGCACTTCCCCACCAAGGCGGCGCTGCGCGCCGCGGTCACCCGGCGCTGGCTCGACCGCAACCACGCGGGACTGGCCGAGCTCGCCGCCGAGGACTCCCCGGCCCCCGAGCGGCTGCGCCGCTGGCTGGCGGCGCTGTTCGAGGCCAAACGGCGCAAGGCCCTCGACGACCCGGAGCTCTTCGCCACCTACACCGTGCTCGCCGGCGAGAGCGACACCGTGGTCGGCGAGCACGTCGACGCCCTGCTCTCCGAGGTCGCTCTGATCATCGCCGACGGCGTCGCGCAGGGCGCGTTCGCCCCGTGCGATCCGCAGGTCACCGCGCGTGCGGTGCTGGACGCGACCGGTCGTTTCCACAACCCGCTCTACGCCGCCGAGTGGTCCGCGCCGGAGATCGACACGGCCTTCGACGCGGTCTGCTCACTGGTGCTCGCGGGGCTGAGGGCGACCGGCTGACGGCACGGCCCGCGGACCCCTGAACGCGCGGACCCCTGAACGGGCGGACCTCTGAACGCGCGGACCGCGGAGGTGCGGACCGCGGAGGTGCGGGCAGTGGGGGTGCGGGCAGTGGCGGCGGTGCGGACGGGGCCCGGGAGGGCTCAGTTGGTGCGGGTGTTGGGGAGGTGGTCCCCGAGGTAGCCGATCCAGACCTTGCCGGTGGCGCCGCCGGAGTCGTCGTGGAAGTACATCCGCGGCGCCGGGTAGCCGACGGGCCGCAGTTTCACGTGCGCCTCCATCAGGAGCCGGCCCGCCGGATGCACCTCGTCCGGGACGGCGAAGACCCGGGGCTCGCTGAACTTGGCGCTGGCGGTCACGGTCCTGGACTCGCGCATGGCCAGCATCCCGGTGGGGATGGTGCGGCGGCCGTCCGCGCCGTTGGCGCACCACTCGTAGAACCCGCCGGAGAACGCCCCCGAGGAGCGCGCTCCGGCGAAGTCGTCCAGCGCGCACAACGCGTCCCACGCCTTGGCCGCCCAGGTGCGGCAGAGCGCCGGATGCTCCAGGTCCAGCCGGGCGGCCGGGCCGTCGGTGTCGCCGACGGAGACGTGCCGCAGCGTCGCCCGGGTCCTGATCAGTACGTCCACCAGGCCGGTCGGCTCGAAGACGTCCTCCTCGACGGCCGCGCCGTAGGCCGGGCGGCCCGCCTCGGCCAGCATCCGCTCCAGCCGTCGCACCCGCCAGGCCAGTTTGCGGGCCTCGGCGACGGAGTCGGCGTACTCCTTCTGGAGGAACAGGTGCTCGCGACGGAGGTGCTCGGCCTCGCCTTCCGCTCGTGTCCCCGCCTCGCCTTCCGTTCGTGTCCCCGCCTCCCCGGCCACCGGGGCGGGACCGTCCCGCCACCGCTCGGCGACGATGTCGCGGAGCCCGGCCACGTGCGCGCCGAGGGTGCGGATCTCACGGAGCAACCGGCCCGGCTCGTCGTCGGAGGAGGCGGACGACGCGGCCAGGTTCAGCGCGCTCTCCAGCTCACCGCGCAGCTCCTTGACCACCGTGTCCGCCACCGCCCGGACGAGACCGGTCACGTCGAACGCCGGGACGCCGGCGATCGGGGAGGGAGCGGCGCAGGAGCCCGGTCCGGCGGCCGAGTCGCTTCCCGGGGCTTCGGGGCCGGAGGCGCCCGACCCGCGGCTCCCGGCGCCCGGGGGCGGACCCCGCGGTGGAGGACTGCGCGGTGGAGGATCGCGCGGCGGCCGTCTCCGAGGCGCCGGGCGGTACCGGCTGCCGGGTCAGGGCCATCATCCCGCGCCGCAGCTCCTCGCGGCTGAGGTCGACCGGGGCGGGCACCGGGGCCGCCG
>NZ_CDRNDK010000568.1:0-3557 GCF_977012225.1 Planomonospora algeriensis
CCGCCGCCGCGCCCGCACCGGCCGCGGCGCCGGCCCCGGAGCGGCCCGGCGAGGGCATGAAGGTGCTCCTGGTCGACCACGAGGACTCCTTCGTCAACACCCTGGCCGACTACTTCCGCCAGCAGGGCGCCGAGGTCGTCACCCTCCGGCACGGCTTCCCGGCCGAGATGATCGACGAGATCGACCCCTCGCTCGTGGTGCTCTCGCCCGGCCCCGGCTGGCCGTCGGACTTCGGGCTGCCGGCCCTGGTCGACGCGCTCTACGCCCGCGACCTGCCCGTCTTCGGCGTCTGCCTCGGTCTGCAGGGCATGGTGGAGCAGGCGGGCGGCACGCTGGAGCTGCTGTCCTACCCCGAGCACGGCAAGCGCGGGCAGGTCAAGCGGATGGGTGAGAGCGCCCTGCTGGACGGCCTGCCCGAGGAGTTCGTCGCCGCCCGCTACCACTCGCTGCACGCCAAGCAGCCGGGCGTCGACGGCTTCACCGTCACCGCCCTCACCCCCGACGGCGCGGTCATGGCGATCGAGGACGTGGCGCGGCGCCGCTTCGCGGTGCAGTTCCACCCCGAGTCGATCCTCACCGCCGAGGGCGGCGCGGGCGCGCGCATCATCGCCAACGTCCTGAGGCTCTCCCGGCCGGTGGCCTGAAACGGCGGCGCGGACACGGTCGGTAGTCGTACAGTTGCTCCTGACGTAGGACTGCGGGCGGATCGGTCGGACCGGTCCGCCCGCGGGCGTATGAGAGGAGCCGACGATGCGACCGCAGGACGCGCTGCCCGACGGGCTGCCCGTCGCACTGCCCGACGCCGTCCGGGAGGCACTGCTGGCGCCGCTCGTCGACCACCACTGCCGCGGCGCGCGCCGCGACGACCTGGTACGGGCCCGGTTCGAGCTGCTGATCACCGAAGCGAACACCCCCGCCCCGCCCGGCACGACCCACTTCGATACGCCCGCCGGCGCCGCGATCCGGCGCTGGTGCGCCCCGCTGCTGGACCTGGAGCCGCACACCCCGCCCGCCGTCTACCTGGCCCGCCGCGCCGAACTCGGCGCCGAGGAGGTGAACCGGCGGATGCTGCGCGGCGCGGGGATCGCGGCCTTCCTGGTCGAGACCTCCCCGGAGTCGCCGGAGCTGCTGTCGGTGGCCGAGACGGGCAGGCACGGCGACGCCGCGGCCGACGAGATCGTCCGGATCGAGCAGATCGAGCACGAGGTGGCCGAGACCTCGGGCGCCGGCGTCTCCTACATCTCGGCGCTGGAGAGCGAACTCGCGGACCGGGCCGCGCGGGCCGCCGGGCTCGCCTCGGCCATCGCCCACCGGTACGGCCTCGACTTCGACCCGGCCAGGCCGAGCCGGGGCGCCGTGATCGCGGCGGCCAACCGGCGGCTGTCCGACCCCAAGGAGCCGCTGACCGACCCGGTGCTCCTGCGCCACCTGCTCTGGACGGCGGTGGAGGTGGCCCGGGCGGGCGGCCTGCCGCTGCAGTTCCACACCGGGCCCGGCGGGCCGGAGACGGCCCCGCACCGGGCCGACCCGGCGCTGATGGCCGGTTTCGTCCGGGCGCTCCAGCCCATGGGCGTGCCCGTCATCCTGCTCGGCTGCCATCCCTTCCACCGCCAGGCCGCCCACCTCGCCGCCGCCTTCCCGCACGTCTACCTGGACGTCGGCGGCGCTCCGGCCCGCTCCGGGGCGGACACCGTCATCGGGGAGCTGCTGGAGCTGGCGCCCTTCCACAAGCAGCTGTTCGGCTCCCACGGCCACGGCGTGGCCGAGGCCTGCTACCTGGGGGCGCTGCGCCACCGCAGGGCCTTGGCCAGGGCCCTGGCGCTCCGGCTGGCGGCCGACGAGTGGAGCGCCTCCGACGCGGCCCGGGTGGCCTACATGATCGGCTCGGGCAACGCCCGCCGGGTCTACCGGCTGTAGCCGCTCGGCGGCCGGGCCCGGATCGGGGCACCCCGCCGAGCCCCCAGCGGAGGGATCGCTCTAGGGTGGTCGGCGGCCCATTCCCGTAACCTGGAAGGTTCTTCGCGTGGACGACAGTCAGCCGCGTTTTCTGGACGACGTGACCGTGGAGCTGGTCAAACACAGTGCTTCGGACACCGACGTGCTCTGGGCGGCCCGGGTGTCCACCGCGGGGGAGCAGTCCCTGGACGAGATCGGCAAGGACCCGGAGCGGTCCAGGGGCCTGATCAACTATCTGATGCGGGACCGGCACGGCAGCCCGTTCGAGCACAACTCGATGACCTTCCTCGTCAGCGCGCCGATCTTCGTCTTCCGGGAGTTCCACCGCCACAGGGTCGGATGGTCTTATAACGAAGAAAGTGGAAGATACAGGGAGCTCCAGCCCAAGTTCTACATTCCGGGCATGGAGCGCAAGCTGGTGCAGGAGGGCCGGCCGGGCAAGTACGTCTTCGTGGAGGGGACCGCGGAGCAGCACAAGGTCGTCTCCGAGGCGATGGAGTCGGCCTATCGGCAGTCGTACGCGGCCTACCAGGAGATGCTGGAGGCCGGGGTCGCCCGCGAGGTCGCCAGGGCGGTGCTGCCCGTCGGGCTGTTCTCCTCGATGTACGCCACCTGCAACGCCCGCTCGCTGATGCACTTCCTGTCGCTGCGGACCAAGAGCGAGCAGGCCAGGGTGCCGTCGTTTCCGCAGCGCGAGATCGAGATGGTGGCCGAGAAGATGGAGGCCGCCTGGGCGGAGCTGATGCCGCTCACCCACGCGGCCTTCGTCGCGAACGGCCGCGTCGCCCCGTAGGAGAGCGCTGGAGCAGCGCACCGGACCGGCCGCCTCCGGACGCCGACCGGTCGGTCGGCTCGCGGGGGCGGCCTCGGCCGGGGACCCGGTGGTACGGACGGACACGTCGCGCTCAGCGCCGTGGGGAGGCGGGGCTCCGTACGGCGGGCCGTACGGAGGACATGACGAAGCCGTCGGCCGGGCGGGTGGGGATGCGCCGCAGGGAGATGCCCAGGTCCTGGTCGGGGACGCGGTGGTCCAGGCGGGCCAGCCGTACCACCAGTGCCTTCAGCAGCGCGACGGTGATGGCCTCGCCGGGGCAGCGGTGGCCCGTGCGCGGGTCCCCGCCGCCCTGCGGGATCAGGTCGAACTCGCCGATCTCCCGGCCGGTGAAGCGCCCCGGGTCGAAGGTGTAGGGGTTCTCCCAGAGCCGGGGGTCGTGGTTGTGCCCGTAGACGTCGAGCAGCACCAGCGCGCCGGCGGGAATGCGCTCCCCCCGCCAGGTCAAGTCCCGCACCGCCCGTCCGCCCACCAGCGGCGCGAACGGGTAGAAGCGGCGGACCTCGTGCACGAAGGCCTCGGCGAAGGCCTCGTTTCCGTCGCGCAGCGGCGCGCGGTGCCGCGGCCACCGGTGCAGGGCATGGGCGGCGAAGGTGACGAACCAGCACACGGCCACGGTCGGGCGCACGACGTTGAGCAGCTCCACCGCCGCCACGCGCGGGTCGAGCAGCTCACCGCCGGCGTCGCGGTGGAAGGCGACGACGTCGAGCGCGGAGCCCCGCGGCGCGGTGGCCGTGCCGTCGCGCACGTCCCGCACGAGGCTGCCCAG
>NZ_CDRNDK010000569.1:0-3549 GCF_977012225.1 Planomonospora algeriensis
CCCGCGACCCTCACCTTGGCAAGGTGATGCTCTACCACTGAGCCACTTCCGCGTGCCTCCGCCGGGCGTTTCGGCCCGTGGCGACGAGAGAACTCTAGCGGGTTTTCCGGTCAGGTGCGTAACCGCGCGTCACGCCGGCCGGCGCGCGCGGGGGCCGGGAGAGGCCGGGGGAGGCGCGGACGGCGGGATCGGGGCGGTGACCGGTTCGTCCGATCCGGCCGCGTGCGGTAGAAACACGAGGTGGAGTCGTTGAAGCTGGGCTCGCTGGAAGTGTGGCCGCCGGTCGTGCTGGCGCCCATGGCCGGGATCACCAACACCGCGTTCCGCACGCTCTGCCGCGAGCAGGGCGGCGGGTTGTTCGTCTGCGAGATGATCACGACGCGGGCGCTGGTGGAGCGGAACGCCAAGACGCTCAAGATGATCCGGTTCGAGCCGGACGAGCGGCCCCGGAGCCTCCAGCTCTACGGGGTGGACCCGGTGACCGTCGGCCGGGCCGTCCGGATGGTCGCCGAAGAGGACCTGGCCGACCACGTGGACCTCAACTTCGGCTGCCCGGTGCCCAAGGTGACCCGGCGCGGCGGAGGCTCCGCCCTGCCGTACAAGCGCAACCTGCTCCGCGCGATCCTGCGGGAGGCCGTGCGCAACGCCGGCACGCTCCCGGTGACGATGAAGATGCGCAAGGGCATCGACGACGACCACCTCACCTACCTGGACGCCGGGCGGATCGCGATGGAGGAGGGGATCGCGGCCGTCGCGCTGCACGGCCGCACCGCGGTCCAGCACTACGGCGGGACCGCCGACTGGGAGGCGATCGCCCGGCTCAAGGAGGCGGTGACCGAGATCCCGGTGCTCGGCAACGGCGACGTCTGGAGCGCCGACGACGCGCGGCGGATGATGGCGGAGACCGGTTGCGACGGGGTCGTGGTGGGTCGCGGATGCCTGGGCCGGCCGTGGCTCTTCGCCGACCTGGCCGCCATGTGCGCGGGGAGCGACGAGCGGGCCAGGCCCCGGCTCGGGGAGGTCGCCGCGGTCATGGAGCGGCACGCCGCGCTCCTGGCGGAGTGCTTCGGCAGCGAGCCGCACGCCGTGGCCGACTTCCGCAAGCACGTCGGCTGGTACCTCAAGGGCTTCACCGTCGGCTCCGAGCTGCGCCGCCGCCTGGCCACCTCGGAGACCCTCGCCGGGCTCCGTGAGGGGCTGGCCGAGCTCGACCCCGCCCAGCCCTGGCCCGGCGAGGTGGCGGACGCGCCGCGCGGCAAGACCCACGCCCGCGACCGCGTGCACCTGCCCGCGGGCTGGCTCGACGACCCCTACGACCTGGCCGTGCCCTGCGCGGACGCCGAACTCGACACCTCGGGCGGCTGATCCGGTCCCGCCCAGCGACGGCGCGGAGGAGTGCCGCGGGCGGCGACCTCACGCCGACTCACGCCGAGCCGGGCGGGCTCGTCCGTGAGCCGGGCGGCTTCAGGCGCCTGCGACGTCGACGGTGCCGCCGCTGCGCCAGTAGACGTTGTTCTCGCGGGCCAGCAGGCCCTCGTCGACCAGGTAGCGGCGCAGCGCCGCGTGGTCGTCGTGGAAGGCGCGCAGCACCACGTTGACGTCCTTCTCCGAGTAGCGCACGCCCGGCTCGAAGACCTGGGCCACGTAGTTCAGCACGACGAGCTGCTTGTCGCGCTTGCTGGGGATGGCCCGCAGCCGCCCCTCCACGAGGAAGGCGCGCAGCACCTTCTCCTCGGGGGAGACCGGCTCGGGCGGCGGGGCCGCGGCGTGCAGCAGCTCGCGGAAGCGCTCCCGGCGCAGCCGCCACACCCCCTCGTGGTCGTGTACGGCCAGCCCGCCGCGTTTCAACCGGTCCAGCGCCAGCAGCATCGCGTCCCGCTCCAGCCCCGACTCCTCGGGCGCGCGCTCCAGCGCCAGCGCCGACAGCACCCGCAGCGTGTCGTCCTGGTAGAGCAGGCCGAGCACCTGCCTGATCGCCTCATCGCTCATGCCCCCATTCTCACGGGTTCCTCGGGCCGCCTCCGCCACACGGGGGAGCACGGGAGGGGCCTTCGGGAGGAGCGGTCGGTCACCGTCCCGGGGGCCGGGCGCGCGCGTAGTGCCCGGGGGTGGTGCCCAGCACGCGCCTGAAGTGCCGGGTGAGGTGGGACTGGTCGTAGAAGCCGGCGGAGGCCGCGGCGGCGGGCGGCGGTACGCCCTCCAGCAGGAGCCCGCGGGCGAGGTCGACCCGGCGCCCGGTCAGGTACTGGTGCGGCGCCATGCCGAACTCGCGGCCGAACGCCCTGACCAGGTGGGCGGGGTGGGAGTGCAGGGCGTCCGAGGCCTCCCTCAGGGTGAGTCCCCGGACGAAGCGCTCGTCGAGCAGGTCGCGCAGCCGGTGGGCGATCCCCGGATCGTGCACGGCCGGCCGCACGCCGGCCCGTCCGCGCAGGTGGTCGCCGAGGCGCTCGGAGACGAGGGCGAGGCGGCTCTCGGCCTCCAGTTCCTCGCCCGGGGACACCAGGCAGGCGTGCAGCAGGTGGACCCGGTCGCGGAGCACGGGATCGTCCAGCACCGGGCGGTCCACCGCCGGGCCGACGAGGTCTCCGTCCAGGTGCGCCGCGTCCAGGTAGAGCACGCGTTTGCGGAACCCCTGCGGGGTGACCGCGCAGCCGTTGTGCGGCACGTGGGGCGGCAGGAGGGTGACCGTGCCTCGGGGGGTGCCGTGTTCGTGGCGGTCCAGGTCGTACTTGACCATGCCGTCGTCGATGATGAGCAGCGTCCACGAGTCGTGGGTGTGCATGGGGTAGGCGTGGTCGGTGAAGCGCGCGTGGAAGACCTCGGTGATGCCCCGCACCGGCGGGCGCCACGCGGCGATGTCCGGACGGCCGACCATGCGAAGAACGTACAAGACCGGTCCGGGTGCGGCCGAACAGAATCGGCGTTCATGAGAGCACACCCGCAGTCCCCGCAGTCCGGAAAGTCCGGGGGTTCGCCAGAGTCCCCGGAGTCCGGGAAGTCCGGGAAGTCCGGGAAGTCCGGGGAGTCGCCGCAGTCCCCGGAGTCCGGTGACGCGCCCGTCCGCTTCGACACCAAGATCGCCGTCCTGCTCCGCGACGACCTGGAGACGTGGCAGCGCCTGAACGTGACGGCCTTCCTGGTCAGCGGCATCGGCGCGGAGCGGCCGGAGGTGATCGGCGAGCCCTACGCGGACGCGGACGGCACCGGGTACCTGCCCATGTTCCGCCAGCCCGTGCTGGTCTTCGAGGGGGACAAGGAGGTGCTGAGGGAGGCGCACGCCCGCGCGGCCGGCAGGGGCGTCCCCCTGTCGGTGTTCACCTCCGGCCTGTTCGCGACCGGCAACGACCGGGACAACCGGGCCGCCGTGCGCGCGGTGCCCCGGGACGGGCTCGACCTGGTGGGCCTGGCCGTGTACGGGCCGAAGAACGCCGTGGACAAGATCCTCAAGGGTGCGCGCATGCACCCCTGAGGCGTCCCGGGGACGCACCGCGGGTCACCGCCGGTCACCGCCGGCCGCGGTCCGGCGCGACCGGAGGCGGCGGGCCGGGG
>NZ_CDRNDK010000570.1:0-3534 GCF_977012225.1 Planomonospora algeriensis
CGGCCGGGGGCCGGGGCCGGGGCCGGACGGGACACCGCCGGGCGCGCCGGAGCGTCAGGCCTCCCCGACCTCCAGACGCGGCGAGAAGGCGCCGAAGGGCAGGTCGAACACTTGCCCGTCGTCGCGCAGGTCGCGCAGGGAGAGCTCGAAGAGGGCGACCAGGCAGCCCGCGTCGGCGGGCCAGACCACGGCCCACAGCCAGTCGCCCATCGCCTCACCGGCGTAGACCGCCCGGTCGGAGGCGCCGCTCACGCACCAGAGCGCGGCGGGGTGGCCGTTCACGTCGATCTTCGCGTGCGGCGGGCCGTCGCCGAACCCCTCCCCCGGGTCGGGGCCGGGCAGCCCGGCGAACCCCGCGCCGAGTCCCACCCCCGGCTCCTCCGCGATGATCAGCAGGTCGGCGGGGCCCTGGGTCAGCGAGGGGCCGGACAGCGCGACGACGGTGGCCCGGGTGCCGGTGCGCTCGTCGCCCGCCGCGGCGAACCCGGTGACCAGCCAGCCGGTCGGCAGCGGCCACGGCATCCAGACCGGGACGTGGGCCCCACGGACGACGGCCTCCACGGCCGCCTCCGACGGTTGCCGCGGGGACTGCAGGGGCAGGACGTCGCCGTGCGGGCCGCATCGCCAGGCGCTTGACCAAGCACTCGGCGGGCGAAGCGGGCCGAAACAGCGTGGGCAGGTAGGCGATGCTCTCACGCCTACCCACGGTGCTCTTCCGATGACCGGTCAGTCAAGAGCGCAGTCCGTTATGGAGCCGTAATCTTGTTCAGGTGCGCGTAAATTGTGTGGGGGCGATCATCACCGATGATTCCCGGCGGCTGCTCCTCGTCCGCCGCGGCCGCCCGCCCGGCGAGGGGCTCTGGTCGGTTCCCGGCGGCCGGGTGGAGCCCGGCGAGTCCGACGCCGAGGCGGTCGTCCGGGAGGTGGCCGAGGAGACCGGGCTGACGGTCTCGGTCGGACCGCCGGCGGGCACGGTGGACCGCCCCGGCCCGGGAGGCGTGGTCTACGAGATCCGCGACTACCTGGCCGAGGTCGTCGGCGGCGTGCTCGTCCCCGGCGACGACGCCGCCGACGCCCGCTGGTTCGACCCCGGCGAACTGCCCCGCCTGCCCCTGGTCTCCGGCCTGCTGGACGCCCTCACCGGGTGGGGAGTCATCGGTCCGCCGTCAGGGTCGAGCGCCACAGGGTGAGGTGGTCGGCGTCGTAGGTGGTGGACCGGCCCAGGGCCACCACCTGGTCGCCGGAGACCGCGACGGCGCCGAGCCACTGGACGCCGCCGCCCGCCAGGTGGCCCTGGGTCGGCGTGTGCAGCCGCCAGGACCGCCCGTCCCCGGAGGTCCACACCGCGCTGTCCCAGTCTCCCTGAGCGCCCTGCCGGCCCACCGCCACCACCCCGTCCTGGGTCGCCGCCAGATCGTGCACGGCGGCCTCCTGGTCGGCGGGGAGCCAGACCGTCTCCCACGTCGCCCCGTTGTCCCGGGAGACGGCGCCGAACGCCCGGCTGCCCTCAGCGGTCTCGGCGGCGCCGATCGCGACGGCCTGCCCGCCGTACGTGACCACGTGCCGCAGTCCCGCGGACGTCGCGCCGACCGGGAGGACGGGTTTGCGTGCGGTCCAGGTGACGCCGTCGGCCGAGACCCACACCACGCCGGTCTCGTGCCCCGCCGTACCGGAGCCGCCGACGGCCATGTAGCCGGACGAGGTGGGCGAGACGTCGTGCAGGCGCACCCCCACGCCGCCCGCGGCAGCCCCGTCGCCCTGGTGTAGCGCTTCAGGTCGGCGGAGAACCACAGGACGGGGACGGCGGTGGCCGCGCCCCGCTCCTCACCGGCCAGGACGTAGCCGGACGGACCGGCCGCGACCGCGTGCGGGGCGAGGAAGTCGCGGTCGCCCGCCGGCTTCAGCGCGTCCGCGGCCGGGACCCTGCGCCAGTCGCCGCCGTCGGCGGAGGTGACGAGCAGGGGCTCCGTCGAGGAGGCGCCGCTCATGGACCCGCCCACCGCCAGCCAGCCCTTCCTACCGTACGCCACGTCGCCGAGGGCCTGCCGGTGCGCGCCGCCGAGAACCTCCGCCGATCCCGCGGCCTGCCAGTCCTCACCGTCGGGACTGCTCCAGATCCCGGCGTCGCCGAAGACGGAGCCGACGGCGACGAAGCGACCCTCCCCCGCGGCCACCCGGGCCGTCTCGCGGGCGGCCCGGACCAGGCCCTGGATCTCGGCCAGGGGGACCGCCTTCGCCTCGCTCCCCTTGGCCGCCGTGATGAGGACGAGCCGGTTGTCCACCTCGGCGGCGCGCTCGTCACCGCCGACGACGAGCGTGCCGGTGCCGGAGACCGCCAGGGCCCGCAGCGAGCCGGGCAGCCGGCCGAGGTCGGCTGCCCTGGTCCACTCGCGGCCGTCCGCGCTGGTGTGCACGGCGTAGCGCTCCAGGCCCGTCTCGGTGACCGCCGCCACCCCCTCGGGGGAGGAGGTCAGGCGCTTGACGCCCGACCCCTGCGCGTCCAGCCCCGTGATGGCGCCGCAGGCCTCCCACTTCCCGCCGTCGGCCGAGCAGTGCACCCGCACCTCCCCCTCGGCGCTGCGCTGCTGGAGCGGGACCAGGACGAACCCCTTGCGGGCCACGGCGAGCGTGCCCGGCTGCGCGACGACGCCGTCCAGCACCACGCCGGACGGCAGCCAGGACCGCCCTCCGTCGCCGGAGCGCAGGACGACCGAGCCCGGACCGCCCTGGGCCGGATCGGCCAGCGCGACCACGGCGTCCCCCCCGGGCTGCGACCGCCCTGAGGCCGCGGACCCTGTCGGGGGCGCCGATGTCGGGGGTCTCCACCCTGGTCCAGCTCCGCCCGTCGGGCGAGGTCCAGGCGGCGGCCCCCGCGGTGCCGTCATCGAGGACGGCGGTGCCGACCGCGACGAAGCCGGAGGAGGTCCGGGCCAGGTCCGTGATCCTGTCGCCGCTCGCGAACGCGGTCAGCCCTCCGGCGTCCACCGCGCTCCAGCGGTGGCCGTCGACGCTGCTCCACAGTCCCACGGTGAGCCCTCCGGCGGGTCCTCCGGCGTCGGACGGCTCGTTGCCCGCCGCCAGCCAGCGGCCGTCGCCGCCCGCGACCAGGCCGACCGTGGCCGGTCCGCCCTCCTGGCCGGTGAACCCGGTCACCTTCCCCAGCCGCCAGGTCGTGCCTCCGTCCGGTGAGACGAGGAACAGCGGCCGGGGGACGGGGCTGGTGGTGTCGCTGCCGACCGCCACCACGGTCGGGCCCACCGCGGCGATGGCGTTGAGCACCTGGCTGGAACCGTCGCCGCCACCGGCGACGGGCGACGCGAACGTTCCGTCCGCCGGTTGGAAGTCTCCGCCCACCAGGCGCAGTCCCGTGCCCAGCGAGTCGCTCACCCAGCCCCACAGCGTCAGGCCCCCGCCGACCGCCGCGGTCAGGACCAGGACCAGGACCAGGGGCACGACCAGCCGGCGTCCGCCTCTGCCCCGCTTCGGGCTGGAGCGGCGCACGGCCGAGGGCGCGGCGGCCGGCCGGTGGCGTCC
>NZ_CDRNDK010000571.1:0-3514 GCF_977012225.1 Planomonospora algeriensis
ACCTGGTGCTGGCCGGCCGCCGCGGCCCCGAGGCCGCGGGCGCCGCCGAGCTGGAGGAGGAGCTGACCGGGCTGGGGGCGACCGTGCGGATCGTCGCGTGCGACGCGGCCGACCGGGACGCCCTGGCGGCGCTGCTCGCGCAGATCCCGGCCGAGCACCCGCTGACCGGCGTCTTCAGTACGGCGGGCGTGCTGGACGACGGGATGATCTCCTCGCTCACCCCGGAACGCGTCGCGGCCGTGCTGCGGCCGAAGGTCACGGCGGCCGTCAACCTGCACGAGCTCACCGCCGGACTCGACCTGGCGCGGTTCGTGCTGTACTCGGGCGCGGCCGGCGTGTTCGGCAGCCCGGGCCAGGGCAACTACGCGGCGGCCAACGCCTTCCTGGACGCGCTCGCCCGGCACCGCCGGGCCCGCGGGCAGGCGGCGACGTCGCTGGCCTGGGGCCTGTGGTCGCCGCAGAGCGGCAGCGGGATGACCGGCCACCTGGACGAGGCCGACATCAGCCGGTTGAACAGGTCCGGCATGGGCGCGCTCGACCTGGACCAGGGCCTCGACCTGCTCGACCTCGCCCTGAACGCCGAGCAGGCGGCGCTCGTGCCCATGCGGCTCGACCTCGCCGTGCTGCGGGCGGGCGCTGCGGCCGGCTTCGGACACCCGCTGCTGCGCGGCCTGGTGCGGACCACGGCCCGTCGCGTCGTGGCGGCGGACTCGCAAGAGGCCGAGTCCCTCGCCGACCGGCTGGCGGCCCTTCCCGAAGCCGACCGCACGCCGGCGCTGCTGGAACTGGTACGGAGCCACGTGGCCGCGGTGCTCGGTTTCGCCGGGCCCGAGACCGTGGAACCCGCGCGGGCGTTCAAGGAGATCGGCTTCGACTCGCTGACCGCGGTGGAACTGCGCAACCGCCTCAAGGCGGCCACCGGGCTGCGGCTCCCCGCCTCGCTGATCTTCGACTACCCCAATCCCGCCGCGCTGGCCGGGCACCTGCTGGAAGAGATCGCGCCGCCGGCGCACAGCGCGGAAGAACAGGTTCTGGCCGAGCTCGACCGGATCGAGGCCAGACTGGCCGCCGTCGCGGCCGGGTGCGCGACCCCGGAAGAGGTCACGGCCAGACTCGAGCGGCTGCTCTTCTCCTGGAAGGAGAGGCGGCCGGACTCCGGACCCGCCGAAGAGGACGTGGCCGACCGGCTGGCCGCCGCCACGGCGGACGAGATCCTCAACTTCATCGACAACGAGCTCGGCATCTCCTGAGCCGGCGTAGGCAGTAACGCGAGAGAGGACGGCAGATGGCGACCGAGGCACAGATCGTCGAGTACCTGAAGCGGGTGACGACCGAGCTTCACGACAGCAAGAAGCGCCTGCACGCGGCCGAGGAGCGGGAGCACGAGCCGATCGCCATCATCGGCATCGGCTGCCGCTACCCCGGGGAGATCGAGAGCCCCGAGGACCTGTGGCGGGTCGTGGCCGACCGGACCGACGCCATCTCGGGCTTCCCGGAAGGGCGCGGCTGGGACCTGGAGACGCTCTACAACCCCGACCCCGACGCCTTCGGCACCTCGTACGTCGCCGAGGGCGGGTTCGTGCACGATATCACCGAGTTCGACCCGCAGTTCTTCGGGATCAGCCCGCGTGAGGCCGTCGCCATGGACCCGCAGCAGCGCCTGCTGCTGGAGACCTCGTGGGAGGCGATCGAGCGGGCCGGCATCGACCCGGCCACGCTGCACGGCAGCAGGACCGGCGTGTTCGTGGGCGCCAACAGCCCCGAGTTCCTCACGATGATGACGCAGGCACCGCCGGAGCTGCAGGGCTACCTGATGACCGGCGTCGCCACCAGCGTGGTGTCCGGCCGGATCTCCTACACCCTGGGGCTGGAGGGCCCGGCCGTCACCATCGACACCGCCTGCTCGTCATCCCTGGTCGCGCTCCATCTCGCGGTGCGCGCGCTGCGCAACGGCGACTGCTCGATGGCGCTGGCCGGAGCGGTGACCGTACTGTCGACGCCCGGCACGTTCATCGGCTTCAGCCGGGTGCGCGCGCTGGCCAAGGACGGGCGATCCAAGGCGTTCTCCGCGGCCGCCGACGGCATGGCGCTCGCCGAGGGCGCCGGTGTGCTGCTGGTCGAGCGGTTGTCGGACGCGCGCCGCAACGGCCACCCGGTCCTGGCGGTCGTCCGCGGGTCGGCGATCAACCAGGACGGCGCGAGCAACGGGCTGACCGCGCCGAACGGCCCCTCCCAGCAGCGGGTGATCCGTCAGGCGCTGGCCGACGCCCGGCTCGCGCCCGTCCAGGTCGACGTGGTCGAGGCGCACGGCACGGGCACCGCACTCGGCGACCCGATCGAGGCGCAGGCCATCCTGGCCACCTACGGCCAGGACCGGCCCGAGGACCGCCCGCTCCGGCTGGGCTCGGTGAAGTCGAACATCGGCCACGCGCAGGCCGCCGCCGGTGCCGCCGGGGTCATCAAGATGGTGATGGCGATGCGCAACGGCGTCATGCCCGCCACCCTGCACGCCGAGGAGCCCTCCGACCAGATCGACTGGACGGCGGGCGACGTGGAGCTGCTGACCGAGGCCCGCCCCTGGCCGGCGGGCGCGGAACCGCGCCGGGCGGGAGTGTCCTCGTTCGGCATGAGCGGCACGAACGCGCACGTGGTGCTGGAGGAGGCCCCCGCCGAGGAGGCGGCCGAGGCCGGGACGCCCGCCGAGCTGCCCGAGCTGCCCGTGGTGCCGTGGGTGCTGTCGGCGAAGACGGCCGAGGCGCTCCGGGGGCAGGCCCGGCGGCTGGCCTCGTGGACGGCGGAGCGCGCTGAGCTGCGCGCGGCCGACGTGGCGCATTCGCTGGCGGTGTCACGGTCGGCGTTCGATCACCGGGCGGTGGTGGTGGGGGATCGCGCCGAACTGACGGCGGCCCTGGAACGGCTCGCCTCCGGTGCGGTGTCCGGCGCCGTCGAAGGGACGGCGGGGATCTCGGGCAAGACGGTGTTCGTGTTCCCGGGTCAGGGGTCGCAGTGGCTGGGGATGGGGGTGGAGCTGCTGGAGTCCTCGGTGGTGTTCGCCGAGCGGATGGCCGAGTGCGAGGCGGCGTTGTCGGGGTTCGTGGACTGGTCGTTGACCGGGGTGTTGCGGGGTGAGGCGGGTCAGCCGGGGCTGGACCGGGTGGATGTGGTGCAGCCGGTGTTGTGGGCGGTGATGGTGTCGCTGGCGCAGGTGTGGGTGTCGGTGGGGGTGGTGCCGTCGGCGGTGGTGGGTCATTCGCAGGGGGAGATCGCGGCTGCGGTGGTGGCGGGGGCGTTGTCGCTGGTGGACGGGGCGCGGGTGGTGGCGTTGCGGAGCCGGGCGATCGTGGCGTTGGCGGGGCGGGGCGGGATGGTGTCGGTTCCGTTGCCGGTGGCGGTGGTGGAGGAGGAGTTGGCGGGTTGCGGGGGTCGGGTGTCGGTGGCGGCGGTGAACGGGCCGGCGTCGACGGTGGTGTCGGGTGATGGGGAGGTGCTGGCGGGGTTGCTGGCGGGGTGGGAG
>NZ_CDRNDK010000572.1:0-3513 GCF_977012225.1 Planomonospora algeriensis
CTGGGCACGACCGCGGCCAGCACGCGGGCCACGCGCGCGCCGGTGGGCGCCATGGCGCCGATGGTGAAGGGCCGCTGCAGGGCGGCGCTCACGAACGCCCGCACGTCACCGGAGCGCGTCGCGCGGGGCCGCCTCGTGCGGGGCTGCGTCGCACGAGGCTGCGTCGCACGGGACTGCGTCGCACGGGACTGCGGTACGGCCGGGCGGCCCGGAGCCATGGGTCCCGCCGCCGTGGGACCCGTCGCGGAACCCGCCGATGCGGGCCCCGGAGCAGTCGGCTCCGAGGCCGTGGATCGGACCGGCGTGAGATGCCGGGCGGCCGGAGAAGGTGGCGTGGTGAACGTCATACGGCATGCCCCTCGGCAGTCGGCTGGAAAGGCGACGGCCCGTGCCACCGCCCCTACGGTGGCCCCTGCCCAGCCATGACCGGTGTACTCAAATGCACGCAGGTCGGGCCTCTGTGCGTGGCGTGCCCCGGCACGCGGGCCGGTCCCGGCGCACGGTTCGACGTCCCCGGTGGACACCGGCCGGACACGGTTGGCGTCCGGCGGACCCTGTGGCCCTCCTCAGTGCGCCCTTTTGCGGTCAACCTCAGTTGACACAGGAGCTTCACGTCAACCAACATTGACGCCATGACCGGAATCGACCGATCGCCCGTATCCGGGCCGTCCGGACACCTGGAGCAGCCGCGATGACCACCACCACCTCCCTGGACGACCTCGTGCGCCGTGCCGCCGACCGGCTCGCCGCCAAGCGACGCGGGGCCGTCGCGGTCGGCGCGGTCCTCGGCGAGGAGAGCGCGACGCACGGCGCCGACCCGGGCACCCTGTTCGAGATCGGCTCGATCAGCAAGACCTTCACCTCCCTGGCCCTGGCCCGGCTGGCCGTACGCGGCGAGGTCGCCCTCGACCAGCCGCTGCGCGACCTGCTGCCCGAGGGCACCGCCGTACCGGGGCGCGACGGCGAGGGCATCGGGCTGGTCCACCTGGCCTGCCACACCTCGGGCCTGCCCAAACTGCCCAGGGGGCTGCTGCCGCGCGGCCTGTTCAGCTCCGACCCCTACGCCGGCTGCACTCCCGGGATGCTGCTGGAAGGGCTGGGCCGTACCCGGTTGCGCTCGGCGCCGGGACGCCGCTTCCGCTACTCCAACCTCGGCGCCGGCCTGCTCGGCCTGGCCCTGGCCCGCCGCACCGGCGGCGGCACGGGCTCCGGCGCCGACTACGACGAGCTCGTCCAGGCGGAGATCTGCCGGCCGCTCGGCCTGGCCGACACCCGGGTGGTCCTCGACGCCGGCCGCACCGCCCGGCTGGCACCCGGCCACTCCCGCCTGGGCAGGCCCCGCCCCCGGTGGAACCTGGCCGCGCTCGCCGGAGCGGGCGGCCTGCACTCCACCGTGCCCGATCTGCTCCGGTTCGCACGCACCCAGTTCGGCGACGCGCCGGACGGGCTCGCCGAGGCCGTGGCCCTCACCCACTCCACCGGCCACCGCATCACCGGCGGCGCGACGGTCCGCCCCGGCTGGATCGAGCTGCGGCAGCCTCCTGGCCGGGGCGAGCACCGGACCCTGTTCCACAACGGCGGCACCGGCGGCTACCGCTCCCTGCTGGCCGTCTCCCCCGAGCGCCGGGCCGCGGTCGTCGTGCTCAGCGCCGACGCGCGGTCACCCGACCGCGTCGGCATGGACCTGCTCGCCGAACTGGCCACCCGCTGACGGGCCCCGCCGCTCTCCGACCGCCTCGGGTCAGGGGACGAGCCACCGCCCGTCGCGCATGAGGTCGCGCCCTTCGAGCTCGTTGACCTCGCGCCAGGCCTGGATCCACCGGGGGCGGACCCGGAAGTAGCGGTAGGAGTCACCGCTCTTCCTCGGGTCGAAGCCGGTCTTGACGGCGAAGGCGTCGCCCACCTCGTCCGGGATCTCGGAGATCTCCAGCGCCTGCACGGTCCCCTCGATCAGGACGACGTCCCGGGTCTGCCCGATGCCGAGGCGGACCGTGCCGCCGGCCAGCAGGTTCCGGCCGGTCGGGGTGGAACTCGATGTGGACAGCAGCAGGGTCTCGCCGTCCCAGAGGAAGGAGAGCGGCACCATGCAGGGGCTTCCGCTCTCCCCGTCCGCCGTGGCCACCCACGCGTCGACGTCGCGTTCCAGCCGGTCGAGGGTGTCCTGCTTGCGCTGCTCAGGGGTACGGGCGGGCGGGTTCATGCGGGGACGGCCTCCTGATCGCCTTCGAAGATCGGCACCGACGCTACCCGAGCCGGGAGGGCGGAGGAGCTCAGACGATCCGGGCGGTGCGCGCCCCGATGAAGGGCAGCAGGCGTTCCGCCTCCGCGAGCACCGCTCCGGGGTCGGCGAGCGACCGGAACGGCGAGACGAGCACGGCCCCGTCCTCCAGCGTCCACGTGCCTTCGACGAAGCCGTCCACGAGGAAGGCCGGGACGCCGCCCGAGGCCGCCGGAGCGATGCGCCTGCGGTCCTCCTCGCTGATCACCCGCGTGCGGTCCCGGTGCCCGAGCAGGACGTTGTCGAACGCGGGCAGGAACCGTACCGGGGCGGGCAGCCCGGCGTCCGCGAGCGTCGCCTCCGGCACGTCGAACAGCTCCTTGCCCTCCTCGTCCCGGTAGACGCGCAGGCGCGGCCTGAGCCCCTCCACCACCTCGCGCAGGCGGGTCACCCCGGACCAGGCCTGCACGTCCATGACGCTCGCCGGCCCGAACGCCGCCAGATAGCGCACGATCATCGTCTCGAGCCGCCGCTCCGCGGCCATGGGGACACCCGTCCACGCCTCCGCGCGGGTCACCTCGATCGAGGGACGGTTCCTCCACGCTCCCCAGACGCCGGCCGACGGGCCGTGGACGAGCGGCTCCAGCAGCTCCACCGCGTCGGCGAGCCGGCGCGCGTGGCGTCCGGGGAACCGCTCGCCGAGCGACCGGCCGAGTTCGCCCCGTGTCAGCGTCCGGCCGCCGAGGACCTCCCTGCCGGCCCGCGCCAGCTCGTCGAGATCGACTCCCTCGATCTCCTGCGCGTAGTAGGAGTGCCGCAGGGCGGCGCCGACGACGGGCTCGACCGCGGGCCGCAGCCAGGCGAAGTCGTGGGCGCACACCAGGTGCACGGTCCTGCGGATCGCCGTCGAACGCACCACGGCGCGATCGTGGATCAGCGCCTCCAGCCGCTCGTGCCGGAACCCGTCGATGCGCGTCCACAGCCCGACGTACGGCCAGTTGGGTTCCTGCCCCTGCACGGCGACCAGATGCCGGAGCACGTCCAGGGGTGCGCGGGAGGTACGGCCCAGCAGGAACTGCCGGTCGAGGAGGGTGCGGTTGAGGACGCGCCGGGAGATGATCAATGGTCCGCCTTCGGGAGGGGTGCGGCGTTTCACCGATGATCTCATCGACGCCGTTCCCCGAGACTCAGGCGGCACGAAGCCTCAGGCGGCACGAAGCCTCAGGCGGCACGAAGCCTCAGAGGGAGTTTTGTGAGGGATTGTCCTCATCTGGGTTCCCTTGGAGGTGAGGGTC
>NZ_CDRNDK010000573.1:0-3510 GCF_977012225.1 Planomonospora algeriensis
TCGAGCTGGCGCGGCCGCCAGGCGCTCGAGGCGCCCGGCCCGCGGACACGAGCGTGCCCCCGGCCTCGCTCGGGCAAGACCAGGGCACGGCGGGAACGTCAGGAGGGGAACGGCAGGGCGGGCGGCGCAGGCACCTTCTCGGCCTGCTCCTGGAACCACGCGGGAAGCGAATACTCGGGCGTCTCGTAGCGCTCGCCGCCGCGCCGCCCGATCGCGCCGTTGCGGCGCAGGAAGCAGCCGGCGACGGCCAGGGTGCGCTGCCACTCGGTGCGGCACCACTCCCATTCGATGGTGAGCTCGTCGGGGACGAAGTCGTCGCCGTCGACGTCGTCGAGGGTCGGTGCGCCCTCGAGGGCGATCGTGACGAAGTAGCGGGCCGTCTGGGTGGTCGGGGTGGTCATCGGGGTGGGGGCCTTTCTCGGTTGATCTGTGCCCGCTCGAGCGGGCACAGGCGGGCGTGCGGGTCGGGTCTCAGGTGGGGAACGGTACGGCGTGCGGCGCGGGCACCTTGTCGGCCTCGGCGTGGACCCATGCGGGCAGACGCCGCTCCTCCTCGGTGGCGGGTGTCTCGAAGCGGTGCGAGGACTTCCGACTGGGATTGCCGCTGTCGCGCGGGACCCAGCCGGTCACGAGGATGCAGCGCTCCCACCCGTGCGGCGCTCGCCAGAGCCAGCGGACGCTGAGCTTATCCGGGACGAACGACGCGCCATCGTGGCCGGTCAGTGTCGGCACGTCGCCGAGCGGGATCTCCACCTCATAGGAGGCGTCGTAGCTGCGGCTGTAGCCGACGTGGCGCACGGCGCGGCCCTCCCACTCGGCGCGGCGCAGGTGGGCCGTGCCGTTCGGGGTGCGGACCACGACGGTCTTGCCGGTCTTTCCGGTGACGGTGCCGGTCTCCTCTGCGGCGCGGCCGCCGGCGCGGAAGGTCAGGGCGTCGCCGGCGCGGACGCGGCCGAAGTCGATCGGCACGGCGGGGGCGGGGATGGTCATGGGCGGGGATTGCCTTTCTGCGGAGGCCCGCCCGCTCGAGCGGGCGGGCCGTGCGGGTCAGATGTCGGCGGGCGCGGTGGCGAAGAAGGCGAGCGGGCGGCCCCACTTGGCGATCAGGTCGGGCAGGGCGGGGGTGTCCTTCTTGTCGCCCCTGGTGTGGTCCCAGATGGCACGCTTCGTGCCCCAGCAGGGGCGCATGTCGCCGTTGGGGAGGCGCTCCCAGGCGCCCGCCTGCATGGCGGGGTCGTTGCGCCGCAGGACCTTGGCGGCGGCCTCGGTGCCGATGCCGCCCATGCTGGACAGGATCGCGATGGCGTGGTCGCGGGTGAGTTCGCCCGTGGCGAGGGGGATGTGCAGTTCCTCGGCGAGGTCGCGGGTCTCGACGGGGTTGAGGTGCTGCATGGGGGCCTCCCTGGGGGTTGTGAGGGGAACCGCTCCCCTTCACACTTAAAAGTGTAGGGCATGTTTAGTTAAGTGGCAAGGGGGTGGGGCTGCCGATTCGAGCGGGAACGGCTCGAGCGCCTGGCGGCCGCGCCCCTCGAGGCCGTGCGGTCTTGAAGGGCGCGGCGCGCCGGGCGTTCCCAGAGAGGCGAGGGCCGCCCCCTCGAGCGCGGGGCCGTACAGCTCGAGGGGCCGGCTCGGGGGCGGCTACCAGGTGCGCGCTTCGGGGCGGTTGGCCAGCGTGCGGAAAACGTGGAAGGCGTGCACGGGGGCGAGCTCCAGCGCGACGGCCAGAGCGTTGACGGCGTCCTCCAGGTGGCGGTACGAGGCCATGCGGGCGTTCGAGAGCGCTTCGGACATCTCTCCGCTGGCGGCGGCCAGACGGACGGGCTCGGCGTAGGCGAGGTGGACGGCCAGGAGCGAGCGGAGCATCTGCACGGCGGGCGCGGGCTCGGTGGCGCTGTCGAGGACGTAGCCGATCAGGAGTTCGCTGCGCGTCTGGCGGGCCGTGCTGGTGTCGCCGTCGACCCCTGCGGGGATGCCGTAGTCCTTGGCGGCCTTGTGCAGGCACGGGTGGAGCACGACGCCGGGGAAGCAGTCGAGCAGGTCGGCGAGGTCGGCGACGTCCCCCGACCAGTCGCCCGCCTCGCCTCGGGCGGCGGCGATGTAGTAGTCGCTCATCGGGCACTCGGTCGAGTGGGCGGCGGGCTGGTTGGTCGGGGCGAGGACGACGGCGAGCAGGGAGCGGACGGCGGTGGAGTTCACGCGGGGGCCTTTCTGCGGCATTGGGAGGGGGAGGGGGATGGCCCGCCCCTTCGAGGGGCGGGCCGTGTGGCTCAGGCGGTGACGGGGGCGATGCTGGCGAGCGGGCGGCCCCACTTGGCGATCAGGTCGGGCAGGACGCGGACGCCCTTCTTGTCGCCCTCGGTGTGGTCCCAGATGCGGCGGGAGTTGCCCCAGGCGGGGCAGAAGCGGCCATCGGGGAGGCGGTCGTAGCGGTTGCCCTCCCCGATGGGGTCCTTGCGCTCGAGGACCTGCTCCGCGCCGTCGAAGCCGAGGCCGGGTGCGGCGAGGGCGAGCGCAGTGATGGCGCGGTCGCGGGTGATCTCGCCCGTGGCGATGGCCAGGTGGAGGTCTTCGGCGAGGTCCTCGAGGCGGGGCGTGGTGAGCATGTGTCCTCCTGGGGTTTTGTGGGGCGAACCGCTCGCTCTCACACTTAAAAGTGTAGGGCATATTTAGGTAGGTGGCAAGGGGGTGGGGCGAATCCGATGGGCGCTCGCCGCTCCCCGCCCGCCCCCGCCCGCTCGCCTGCTCAGACGAGCGCCGACACGTCGGCCTCGCAGCAGTTCGTCACCACGGTCCCATCGTGGTCCCCGAGCGTCGTCACGCCCGGGTCGGCCCGGCCGCACGACGGGCACGCATCGACGTAGCCGCACCCCGGTTCGGGCTCCTCCTGCTCCTCCGGCTCGGCGGGCTCGAGTGCGGCCGGGGCCGCCGCGGCGAGCCGGGCCGCGCGGCGCTCGAGCATGCGGGCCTTGATCTGCGCCGGGGTCGGCGCCTCCCACGAGTGCCAGCCCACAGCGTCGGTCCAGAGCCGGCAGTGGCCGCGCTTCTCGATGCCGCACCAGCGGCACCCTGACGGCACCGAGGCGGGCCGGGCCGGGCCGGGCCGATGGCGGGCGACTGCCACACCCGTGCCGTGCGGGTGGCCGGGTCGCCGTGGAAGGCGGTGACGTAGAGGGTCCACCCTTCGGGCAGGTGCGGGAGGATCGCGCCGAAGTAGGCGCGGGCCAGCTCGGGCCGGGCGGTGCTCGACCACACGGCGACGCGGACGGCCCGCCGTTCGGCGTCGGTGTCGTAAGCGTGCTCGGGGTCGACGTCGCCGAGATCCGTCGGCGGGAAGCGGCGGAGGGCCGCGCGGGGGATGTCGCCGCGCTGGGTGGCGTCGAGGATGATGCGGGCGAGGTCGCTGCGCTTCATGGCGGGGTCCTTCCTGGGCGTTGAGGGGACGGGCGGGTGGCGGGCCGGTTCGGTCCGGCCCGCACCCGGGCGGGGGCTATCGGGCGGCGTGTCGGCGGG
>NZ_CDRNDK010000574.1:0-3495 GCF_977012225.1 Planomonospora algeriensis
TGGACGGCCCGCCCTATGACCACGCGATTGGGCGACTACCTCCTGCTGCGCGAGCTGGGCAGGGGCGGGCAGGGCGTGGTCCACCTGGGCGAGGACCCGTCCGGGGTGAAAGTCGCCGTGAAGGTGCTGCACGCCCGCTTCGCCGACGAGCCCGGCGCCCGGGAGCGTTTCCTACGCGAGGTGCAGACCGCACGCAGGGTCGCCGCGTTCTGCACGGCGCGCGTCATCGAGGCCGACCTGACCGGAGATCAGCCGTACATCGTCAGCGAATACGTCGAGGGCAAGTCGCTGGCCGAGCTGGTACGCGCTGACGGACCACGGGACGCGGGCGCGCTGGCCCGCCTGGCGATCGGCACGATGACCGCGCTGCTGGCCATCCACCGGGCCGGGATCGTGCACCGCGACTTCAAACCGAGCAACGTGCTGCTCGGCCCCGAGGGCCCGGTGGTGATCGACTTCGGTATCGCCAAGGTACTGGATGCCACCTCCACCCAGTCCAGCGCGGTCGTGGGCACCCCGTCCTTCATGTCACCCGAGCAGGTCGCCGGCGAGCAGGTCGGGCCCGCCTCGGACGTGTTCAGCTGGGCCGTCACCCTGGCCTTCGCCGCGACCGGCCGGATGCTCTTCGGCGGTGACAGCATCCCGGCGGTGCTCAACCGGATCTCCCACCATGAGCCCGACCTGACCGGCGTACCGGAGCCGTTGCACGGGCTGCTGGCCGCCTGCTTGGCCAAGCAGCCGGCCGACCGGCCCTTCCCGGACCAGATCCTGCTCACCCTGACCGGGCACGGCGCGGCTGAGCAGCTCACGGCAGGCGACCCGCTCACCGTCGACCTGCGCCACGCCGCTACCCTGGCCTACACCAGGCGCCTGGAAGAGCGCTTCGCGCCGCCGGTGACGGCCACCGAGCCCACTCCACCACCTACCGGCCCTCCGGCAGGGGCTCCCGGTTTCCGTGCTCCCTCCACACCGCCGGCACGGATCCCCGGCCCCACCCACCCTCCGGCGTCGGCGTTCTCTGCCCGCATCGCGGGAGCCGTCGCCGCCGCGCTCGCACTGGCGGTCGCGGGCACCTTGGTGGTCAACCGCGCGGCCGGTCAGGACTCATCGTCCACCGCTGCCCCTGCGAGTCCGATACCGGCCGTCGCGACCGTGACCGTGACGCCCTCGGCCGCGGTGACGGCTTCTGCCGTACCGAAACCCACTCCGGCGCCGGAGCCCGAGGACAGCACCGCGTCTTCCGCGCCTTCCCCCGAGCAGACGACAGCGCCCGCCCCCGCTCCCGGCGAGGGGATCACGACCTGGCTGGCCCAGAGCCAGGGCTACGACGCGACCGCTCAGATCGATGGCCGCACCGTCGCCGTGTCGGGTGGCGGCGACGGCTGGGTCACCGCCTGGGACCCGGCCAAGGGCACCACGATCGGCGAGCCCGTCGACTGCAACGGAGGCGGCCTCAACCCGATCACCGCCCTGTCGGTCGCCGAGATCAGCGGCCACCCGGCCGTGCTGTGTACCGGCAGCGGCCATGAGATCCGCGCCTACGACCTGAGGACCGGCCGCCGCCTGGTCAGGCCGTACCGGACCACCTACGGCATCCGCACCCTGGCCCTGACCGAACGCGGCGGCCGGCCCGCCGTCGTGTACGGCGACGGCCACAGCAAGAAACTCAAGACCTTCCCCCTGAGCGACCACGAGAAGGTGACCGAGCTCGGCATCACCGGCGAAAGCGGGGACGGCGGCGGCTACGGACCCTTCCAGGTCATCACCGGCACGGTCGGCGACCGCCGGGTCGCCGTCTCCGCCGCCGGCTACGACGGCGTGCACGTCATCGCTTTGGACACCGGAGCGCTCCTAGTCCCGCCGCTGGACGCGGCCAGCTCCGACGGCAAGGACCACTTCGAGGCGCGCTCCGTCGCTCTCGCCGAGCGCGGCGGCCGGACCGTGGTGCTCAGCGGCTGGAGCGACGGCACCATCCGCGTCTTCGACCCGCGCACCGGCCATCGGATCGGCACCGCGATCACCCCGCACGTCACCGAGAACGACCCCGGCCACAACCCCGACGTCACCGGCCTGTTCCCGGTCAAGGCCGGCGGCCGCCACCTGGTGGCCTCCCGCGACAGCCAGGATGGCCTCCACCTCTGGGACCTGGCCACCGGAAAACCCGTCAGGAAGGAATGAGCCGTGCCCAAGCTGACCGGACAGGCCCGTAAGACCGCCGCCGACATCCTCACCATATGGCCGGCCGCCACGATGGTCGTCGACGGGAGTTACGGCAGCCTGGTGTTCGCTGTTCTCCAGCAGTGGCAGGACGCCCTGCTCGACCAGCCGCCAACCCCGTCCGAGGAGGAGCTCGCCGACCTCGAGATGAGCGAAGAGGCTTGGCATGAGTACCAGTACAACGAGCACCGGCTCCCGCTGCACCTGGTCACCGACGAGTGGATGCCCATGGAGATCGCCGAACGTTTCGGCGTGCCGGACAACGGGTTCGGCCTCGATTACTGGCCTGCCGAGTACCTCTACCCCATCGAGCGGCAGGAGGAGATCGAGCAGGCGCTCCGCGATCTCGGATTCACCGTGGTCGGGAGCAGCATCGGCAGCGACGGAGCCTTCCTCGAACGGTGGTTATCCTGACTATCGCTCATCAACCCTCCTATCGAAGATCGCCAGGTCGACGAACATCCGCAAGCTCCCATCTGCAACACGCTGAAATCCCTACAGCCCACTGAGAGTTCCCCATGCAGGACACCCGGAAAGTCCAGACCGCCGTCCTCGGATCCCCTCTTTCGCACGAGCCGATCGTGATGCCGACCGAACGGATCGATGCCGAGCTGCTCCGTAAAAACTATAGAGGGAAGCGGTTCTTTTGCGGCGAATGGCTGGGCGGGTGCGGGAAAGAGCTCTATACGCGGATCGGACCCGTCCGGGTTCCGCACTTCGCGCATCATCCCGACAACAGCGAAAAGGTGGTAAGCTGCCGTCGTTCCAGCACGGACGAGCGGAGCGCCGACCACCTCTACATCCGGCAAGAACTCACGTCCTGGTTGAAGCAATTCGGTCGCACGGTAAAAAATGTTTCCTTTGAGGGCACGGTTCCCCGCGAAGGAGGATCCTGCACCGGCCTGACGATCGAGACAGCAGAAGGCGGACTGATCGCGGTCTCGCTGAGGAACGACATCGCAAACGATTCGGACAAGAAGTGGCCGAAACTGGATGCAGCCCTCAGGCGATCCCACGAAGCCGTCGACTGGCTTTTCGCGCCCAGCGTCCCGATGGTCCGCCATATGACCAAGCGCGAAGGCTACGCCTTGGTGGTGGGCTGCGAATCCGTGGGTCACAGGCGCGCCGTAAGGATCGGCACGAAGATCGGTGGACGGATTCCGGTCTGGGTGGATCTGTCTGAATGCGAGGTTGATTCCCGAGGGCACATCCGAACTCCTCAATTGACGGAGTTCCGCAAACCTCGAGCGACCGCCGTCCCGCCACCCACCCCCGCAC
>NZ_CDRNDK010000575.1:0-3494 GCF_977012225.1 Planomonospora algeriensis
CGGGACCGCTCCGCGCGCGCGTGCGCCGTACGGACGCCCGCCCCGCCGGGTCCCCTGCCCGGGGAGCCGGGCGGGCAGGGGTGGTCAGCGCTCCTCCAGCACCTCGGACACCGGCCGCCGGACGCCCGGAGTGTCGTCGAAGGTGAAGCCCAACCGCATGATCATCTGAGGGTGCTCCCCCGAGCAGACCTCCTGCCGGAGGAACTCCCGTAGGTGGAACATCTCCAGCGCCTGGCTGTGGAACGCCGCGCTGATCCCGTAGGCGGAGGCGTGCAGCAGGACGCGCTGCAGCGCCCGGCCCGCGGCGATCCACTCCTCCCTCGAGTCGCCGTGGGTGGTCAGCACCGCCACCACCCCGGTGGAGGCGGCGGCGAACTGGTCGGCGGTGTGGCCCCAGGAGTGGCCCCGGGCGTAGTCCCGCTGGGCGAAAGGGGGATCGGTCCGCGCCGCGCGAGGATAGGCCTGCGCCGGGACGCCGTCCCTGCGGGGGCTGCCGGGCGGGCGGGCCCAGCGGGCCACCTCCAGGCCGAAGACCCGGTCCTGGGACTGCACGTCCTGCGCGGCACCGGTCAGCGCGGCGAGCACCCGGACCGTGGCCTCCGACCGGACGGGGGTCAGGCGCGCTCCTTCGGCGGACGCCTGCGCGACGAGCGCCTCGACCAGGCGCTCCGGCACCGGCAGGTCGGTGAAGCCCGCCCGGTGGGTGCGGCGGTGCTCGATCTGGGCGTGCAGTAGCCGGGTGTGCTCGTCGGGAGGGGCCTGCCCGCCGATCCGGATCGTGGCCAGCAGGCAAGGGCGGTCCGGATCGGGAAGCACGCGCACCTGCGGTTCGTAGCCGAGTGCGAGCAGGGTGAGCCGCGCGTTCAGCAGGGCGGCGCCGCAGCTCATCAGGAGCTCTCGGCCGGCCGGGTCGCCGACCCGCAGCCTCCTGCCGGGATCGGCGTCCAGGCGGAGCTCCCCGCCCTCGATCGTGAAGGCCCACGGCTGGGTGTTGTGCACCGACGGCGCCTGCGCGGCGGCCTCCACCGCCGCGCGGAGCGCGAAGGCGGTCTCCTCGGGAGTCCTGGTCCTCGCCGGGTGGACGTTCATCTCCGCACCTCGCATCCCGTTCCCGGCCGGCGTCCCTCCGTCGGCCTCCTTGCTTCCAGCCTCCCCCGGCGGGCCCTGCGGGGTAAGCGCCGAAGGTCCCTCGCGGGGAGGGACCTTGGCAACCGGCCTTGGCAACCGGCCGCGGGATCACCGCGGGATCTGCGCGGGGACTACGCCCTGCCCTGGGTCAGGCGCTTGCGGGACACCCAGTACGTCCAGCCCTGGTAGGCCAGGACCACGGGGGTGAAGACGGCCGCGACCCAGGTCATCACCGTGAGCGTGTAGGGCGTGGAGGCGGCGTTGGCGACGGTCAGGCTGTTGGCCGGATCGAGCGCGGGCATCACGTTCGGCCACAGGTTCCCGAAGAGGGTGGCGGTCACCGCGAGGATCGCCACCGCGTTCGCGGCGAACGCCCAGCCGTCCCGGCCGCGCAGGGTCGCGACGAGCGCGCCGGCGATGCCGAGCGCGGCCAGCGCGGCGGTGGCCCAGGTGACCGGCTTGCCGGTCATGACCTGGGTGACCGCCAGGAAGGCGCCGCCGGCGACCAGCGCGGCCGCGCCGGTCTTCCTGGCCCAGCCCACCGCGCGGACGCGCAGCTCGCCGGTGGTGCGCAGCGCCAGGAAGAGCGCGCCGTGCAGGGTGAACAGCGTCAGCGTGGCCAGGCCGCCCAGCAGGGCGTAGGGATTGAGCAGGGTGAGCAGCGAGCCGGTGTACTCGTGGTCGGCGTCCAGCGGCACGCCCCGGACGATGTTGGCGAACGCCACGCCCCACAGCAGGGCGGGCAGCAGCGAGCCGAAGAACAGGGACCGGTCCCAGCCCCGGGTGCCGTCGCTCTTGTTGCGGTACTCGATGGCCACGCCGCGCAGGATGAGCGCGACGAGGATGAGGAAGAGCGGCAGGTAGAAGCCGCTGAACAGGGTGGCGTACCACTCGGGGAAGGCAGCGAGGGTGGCGCCGCCGGCGACCAGCAGCCAGACCTCGTTGCCGTCCCAGACGGGCCCGATGGCGGCCAGGACGGTCCTGCGGTCGGTCTCGTCCCGGCTGACGAACGGCAGCAGGATGCCGACGCCGAAGTCGAAGCCCTCCAGGACGAAGTAGCCGACCCACAGGACGGCGATGAGCAGGAACCAGACGGTGGTGAGTTCCATGGGGGGATCCTCAGTAGGAGAGCGCGGGGGCCGTGCCGACGACCGGCCTCCGTAGCGGGCCTCGTAGCGGGCCTGGATGTCGTTGATGCCCTCGACCTCGCCGTCCAGCATGTCGGTGGCCAGCAGGCTGAGGCCGTACGGGATCTGCAGGTTGACGTGGTTGCGGCCGTTCTCCACGTCGCCGACGGCGAACAGCGAGAACCCGGCGGACTTCTCGTCCTCCCAGAGCGCCTCGGCGGCGGCCATCTTCATCGGTTGCTGCTCGGTCATGATCTGCGCCTGCCAGTGGCCGCTGAAGGCGACCCCTGCCGAGGCGACCAGGGCGACGGCCATCGCCAGGCGCGCCGAGGTGCGGAACAGTTCGACGTCCTGCTTCTTGAGCAGCTTCCAGGCGCTGACGCCGGCCACGAACGCGCCGGCGGTGACGAACGCGCCGAAGACGACGTGCGGGAAGGTGGCCAGGGTGGTGATGTTGGTGAGCACCGCCCAGATGTCGGTGAGCTCCGCGCGGCCGGTCTCCGGGTTGAGCCGGTAGCCGACCGGGTGCTGCATCCAGGAGCGGGGCGCCGAACACGTCACCGACGAAGCGGGAGTAGTCACTCCAGTTCATGCCGAACTGGAACTCCTGCACGATGCCGGTGACCACGCCCATCGCGAAGTTGATCAGGAAGAGCCTGCCCCAGAACTTCGTCAGCCGCAGATAGGCCGGTCTCTTCGTGCGGTGCCAGGCGGTCTGCAGGCCCGCGACGATGACCGACAGTCCGATCGTCAGCGGCACGAAGAGGAAGTGGTAGACCGTCGTGATCCCGAACTGCCAGCGGGAGAGGCCCAAGACGTCCATGGGGACTCCGTCTCACGAGTAATTTCATGGCAATCGTCCAGATATGCCGGAGTCACTCCGTAGGGCCCGCGGTCCCCCTCCACCGGAACCTTGGTCCCGTTCCCACCAGTCCCAGCAGTCCCACCAGCCCGGCCAGCGTGGTCCCGGTGACGGCTCCCATGACGGCCAGGAGCGGCCAGGGGACGACCGGCATCCCCTCGCCGAGCAGCACCGGGACCGAGCCGATCGCCCAGGCCACCGCGGCTCCGGTCGCGGTCGCCCGCACCCACGCGCGCGTCGGCACCGAGGGCAGCGCGCAGCGCAGCGCGTAGGCCTGGCCCAGACCGAGCAGGGTCCCCTCCCCCGCTCCCGCCAGGATCAGCAGCAGGACCTGGGCCGGCGGCCCGAGGCCCGCGGAGCCGAGCACCAGGGCGCGG
>NZ_CDRNDK010000576.1:0-3492 GCF_977012225.1 Planomonospora algeriensis
AGCGCTTCCCTGACACGGAAGAGGTCACAGGTTCAATCCCTGTATCGTCCACCACACTCCACGGCCGGGTTCATCCCGGTCGAACAGCAGGAAAGCCCCAGCTCACGACGTCGATCGTGAGACTGGGGCTTCTTTTTTGCTGATCCTTCCGGGCCGCCGGGAGCGCCGCGAGGCGGCCCGGCCGGTGGGGCCGGCCGCGGAATCGGCCCACGGGATCAGCTCACGGAATCGGCCTGTGCGATCAGCCTGCGAAATCGGCTGCGCGATCGGCTCACGGCCGCCGCTCACACCCCCGGCGACCGGGAGGTCGGCAGCCCCCCTGTCCGAGGATCGAGAAGCGGTTGCATGAACATGCGGCCTTATGCAAACCTATTCGCATGTCGAAGGTACTCACCTCTCTGCCCGTAGGCCAGCGTGTCGGAATCGCCTTCTCCGGAGGGCTCGACACCTCGGTGGCGGTCGCGTGGATGCGCGAGAAAGGGGCGGTCCCCTGCACCTACACCGCCGACATCGGGCAGTACGACGAACCCGACATCGGGTCGGTGCCGGCCGGGCCACGACCTACGGGGCGGAGGTCGCTCGGCTGGTCGACTGCCGGGCGGCGCTCGTGGAGGAGGGCCTCGCGGCGCTGGCCTGCGGGGCGTTCCACATCCGGTCGGGCGGGCGCGCCTACTTCAACACCACGCCGCTCGGGCGGGCGGTCACCGGGACCCTGCTGGTGCGGGCGATGCTCGAGGACGACGTCCAGATCTGGGGTGACGGCTCCACGTTCAAGGGCAACGACATCGAGCGGTTCTACCGGTACGGGCTGCTCGCCAACCCGTCCCTGCGGATCTACAAGCCTTGGCTGGACGCCGATTTCGTCACCGAGCTCGGCGGTCGCAAGGAGATGTCCGAGTGGCTGCTCGCCCGCGGCCTGCCGTACCGCGACAGCGCCGAGAAGGCCTACTCCACCGACGCCAACATCTGGGGCGCGACCCATGAGGCCAAGGCGCTCGAGCACCTCGACGTCGGCATCGAGCTGGTCGAGCCGATCATGGGTGTGCGGTTCTGGGACCCGGCCGTCGAGATCTCCCCCGAGGACGTCACGATCGGCTTCGAGCAGGGGCGGCCGGTGACGATCAACGGCAAGACGTTCGCGTCCGCCGTCGACCTGGTGCTGGAGGCCAACGCCGTCGGCGGGCGGCACGGCCTGGGCATGTCCGACCAGATCGAGAACCGGATCATCGAGGCCAAGAGCCGCGGCATCTACGAGGCCCCGGGGATGGCGCTGCTGCACGCCGCGTACGAGCGGCTGGTCAACGCCATCCACAACGAGGACACCGTCGCCGTCTACCACAACGAGGGGCGCCGCCTCGGCCGGCTGATGTACGAGGGCCGCTGGCTCGACCCGCAGGCGCTGATGCTGCGCGAGTCGCTGCAGCGCTGGGTGGGCACGGCCGTCACCGGCGAGGTGACCCTCCGGTTGCGGCGCGGCGAGGACTACTCCATCCTGCGGACGTCCGGTCCGGCCTTCAGCTACCACCCGGACAAGCTCTCCATGGAGCGCACCGAGGACTCGGCCTTCGGCCCGGTCGACCGCATCGGCCAGCTGACCATGCGCAACCTCGACATCGCCGACTCCCGCGCCAAGCTCGAGCAGTACGTCGGCGTCGGCATGCTCGGCAGCCCCCAGCCCATGATCGGAGCCGCCCAGGCCGCCGCGACCGGCCTGATCGGAGCCATGCCCGAGGGCGGCGCGGAGGCCATCGCCTCCCGTGGCAAGTCCCCGGACGCCGACGAGCTCCTCGACCACGCCGCCATGGAGTCCGGCACCGACTGACCGGCCGCCCGGCCGGTGCCGGGCGGAGCGTGGTCCCCGCGGACCGGGGGCGCCTCTCCCGCGCCCCCGGTCCGGCGGTTCCGGCGGTTCGATCCTCTTCTCCGGCGATACGGACCTCCGGGTTCCTCAGCCTCGCGCCCGGCCTGCCGATAGGGCGGCGTGGACGGTTCCCGGGCCTGGCGCGTCTACCTCCTCGGCGGCCTCGTCGCCCTGGGGGTGTACGTGCTGCTCCCGTACGGGCCCTTCCGCGACGCGTTCTATGCCTCCGTCGGGCTGTCCGGGGCGGCGGCCTCGTTCCTGGCGGCCGCCCGCCTGCGCGGCACGGTCGGCCTGGCCTGGGCGCTGATGGGCCTGGGCCTGGTCGGCACCGCCACCGGCGACCTCATGTGGCTCTACTACGACCACATCGCCGGGGTGGACCCCTTCCCCTCCCCCGCCGACATCGCCTACCTGATGCAGTACCCCTTCGTCACGGCCGCCCTGCTGCTGCTCGCCCGGCACCGGCGGACCCCCGGTGACCGAGGGGCCCTGCTGGACAGCACCATCGTCACCGTCGGTCTCCTCCTGCCGTACTGGGTGCTCCTGATCGACCCGAACATCGGCGGCCACGACTCCACCTTCGACCAGATGGTCGCCCTGGCCTACCCGCTCGCCGACGTGGTGCTGCTCGCCGGGATCGTCCGGCTGCTGTCCGTCTCGGGTGCCAGGACGCCGTCCTTCCGGCTGCTCACCCTGGCGATGGTCTCCCTCCTCACCGGTGACGTGATCTTCATCTCCACCGAGGGGGCGGAGGTCTTCGGCCTACCGCTCGGCGACACGCCTTTTCTGGCCTCGTATGTGCTGTGGGGCGCCGCGGCGCTGCATCCCTCCGCACGGGACCTGCTGAACACCTCGTCGGGCGGCGTGCCGTTCTTCACCACGCGCCGGCTGCTCACGCTGATGGCCGTCGTCCTGCTGGCCCCCGGCACCATGGCCGCGCAGCTCGTCTTCGGGTTCGAGCTGAGCGCCTGGCCCGTGACCATCACCTCCGCGCTGCTCTTCGTGCTGGTGGTGGCCCGGATGTCGGACCTGCTGCGCCGCCTGCAGGACCAGGCCCGGATCCTCGACGAGGTCGCGCGTACCGACATGCTGACCGGGCTGCCCAACCGGCGCACCCTCGACGCCCAGCTGGCCCGCGAGTACGAGCGCGCCGAGCAGGACGGCACACCGCTGTGCCTGGCGATGGTCGACCTCGACCGGTTCAAGCTGTTCAACGACACCCACGGGCACCAGGCCGGAGACCTGCTGCTCAGCGGCGCCGCCACGGCCTGGAGCCTCGCGCTGGGCGGGCAGGACATGCTGGCCCGCTACGGCGGGGAGGAGTTCGTGCTCGTCATGCCGGGGCGGGACCCGGCGGACGCGGAGAGGCTGCTGGCCGCCATGCGCGCGGCCACCCCGCAGGAGCAGACCTTCTCGGCCGGGCTCGCGCTCTGGGACGGCCGGGAACGCCCGTCCGATCTGCTGCACCGCGCCGACCTGGCCCTGTACGCCGCCAAGGAGGCCGGGCGCGACCGGGTGGTGCGGGCGAGCCCTCCGCCGCCGGCCGGCTCGCGTCCGGTCCCCCCCGTCCCCGGCGCGGAGATGGACCTCCGCCGCCGCCGGAACCCTTCGTCCCGCTCGCGGCCGCCCCC